>WGCT01000433.1 GCA_015493625.1 Draconibacterium sp.
GTCAAAAAAACCTTCGTACCTGTTTTTATAGGTAGGATTTGCCCATGTAATAGTATTTATTTTAACAGTTTCAGGAGCTTTTATATCGTGTTTCTTATCTATATCACCCCGTAAATTATTAATCGAGTCGGCCAGTGCTTTCAAATCATCGTAATGTTCGCGGGCAACTTTTTCGCCTATGGCAATAATCGAGTCGAACTTGTTAAAATCCATCATTCCGTAAGGCATTTTTATTTTAACAATATAGTCGGTCAGTTCGTACCCTTTTTTGTTTGCATCCACACGGTTAAATCCGATAATTTGGTCGATTATTGATGCCATCGACCCAATTTCATCGATATTTTTTATTAGCCCCGATTGAACATCGCCGCCAAGAATTATATCGGCTCCCATAGCTTTTACCTGTTCGGCAGGATAGTTATTTACCACACCACCATCAACAAGATAATGACCATCATATTTCACCGGCGGGAAAAATCCGGGAATCGACATCGACGCCCTCACTGCGCGTGGCAAATCTCCCTTTTTTAATACCACTGCTTCGCCGGTAAGTAAATCGGTGCCAATACATAAAAATGGAATTGGCAAATCGCTAAAATTATCGACATGTGCACCGGCCGCAAGCAGCTGATTTAGCATTAAGTCGATATTAAAACTTGTGGATAATGATTTATTGAGCGAAAGAAATTTATCTTCAACAGGAATTGAATAGATTGACCGTTCACTAAACAGCTTCTCTTCGTATGCCATGTACCTCCGGTCTTGAATATCGTTTATTAAAGCGTCCCAGTCGTATCCGCGCACAAGGTCGGCAATTGTTTCGGGCGAATACCCCAACGAAAAGAGGGCTGCTGTAATTGCACCCATACTCGATCCTCCAATATAATCGATGGGCATATTTACCTCGCGAAGCACCTTCATTAACCCAATATATGCAAAACCTTTTGCTCCACCACCACTTAGCACCAACCCAACCGTTGGCCCTTTCTTTTCAGGTTTACTTGTTGGTATATTCTGGCTATATAACGAACTAACAAAAAAGAAAAAAACGATTAACAGGAACAATTGCTTTCGATGATTCATTTGTCGATACATTTAAATTACTCGATAAAATTAAACTTTACTTTTATATAAAAAAAGAAAAGCAAAATTGTTTACTCAAAAACGAATTTTTCAATTGATATTTTATTGCGGTACTTCAGAATAATTTTCAACACAACAACATTTTCTTAGCGCAATTGCAAAAAAAACGTCGTCTGATTTTTCAGACGACGTTTTACTTAAAGTTATTCTCGTATCACTTTATCAGTTCAACGCTTCGTTTAACAAATTTATCGAGGTCGGCTCCTTTTAACATTCCGTTTGCAAGAAGTGCCAAATCAACCAGTTGTTTTGCCAGTTTATTTTTCTTTCCAAAATCGGAAAGTTTCGACCGTTTTGCCTCTTCCACTTTGGCCAGTTCGCTTTGTAACGATTCCAGGTTTTCTTTATCGGCTTGTGGTATTTCCTCCTCTTTTTTACCCTCTTTTGTTTTTTCAAGTTCCGAAATTTCAGCTTTTTTACTTGTTATTTCGGCAGCAAATTTTTCGAGCTGTTTGGCAAGTCGTTTATCTTTAGCAGCAACAATTTTTTTCACCAATGGATGCTCAATATTAACAACCAAATTAAGACTTTCAGGCAGGTCGCCATACATATTCATTCCGCCTTGCGCCTGACTCATATCTTTCATCCGACGCATAAATTCGCTGCGAGTAATTACCATTGGTGCTCCACTTTCGCCTAAATCCTGAAAATCGACAAGGAAGTTAAACTCTTTATCAACCGGGCAAACTGCCTGGAAAACAGGAGATAACTCCTCCTTCTCTTCAAACGACAACTCTTTTTTACTACTCTCCTCTTTTTTAATCAAATTCTCAACAACATCAGAATCAACGCGTACAAAACGTTTATCGGTATATTTTTGCTCGAGTTTATTAATTAAATGTGGAGCTAAAACATCGTCGAGAATTAACACATCGTATCCTTTGTTTTTCGCCTCCTCAACAAATGTAAATTGCTCTTCGAGGTTGGTTGTATATAAATAGATGGTGTTTTTATCTTTATCGGTCTGGTTTTCTTTTACAAGTTGCTCATATTCTTCCCATGTAAAATACTTATTCTCAGTATTTTTCAGCATAAAGAATTTCATAGCCCGATCGTAAAATTTCTCCTCGGTAAGCATTCCATATTCAATAAAAATCTTTAAATCATCCCATTTTTTTTCAAAATCGTCGCGGTTCTCTTTAAAAATATCGTGTAAACGGTCGGCTACCTTTTTGTTAATATGGCTACTGATTTTTTTCACATTCGAATCGCTTTGTAAATACGATCGCGAAACATTTAACGGAATATCGGGCGAATCGATAACACCGTGCAACATCGTTAAAAACTCAGGTACAATTCCTTCAACCGAATCGGTAACAAAAACCTGATTGCTGTACAGTTGAATTTTATTTTTCTGAATCTCGAAGTTGTTTTTAATTTTCGGGAAGTAAAGAATTCCGGTTAAATTAAATGGATAATCTACATTTAAATGAATATTAAAAAGTGGCTCTTCGCCCATTGGATAAAGCTGATGATAGAAATTTTTATAGTCCTCCTCTTTTAAATCGACAGGTGTTTTTGTCCAGGCAGGAGCAATATCGTTTATCTGATTGTCTTCTTCGGTTTCTACCTCTTTCCCGTCTTCCACTCTTTTTTCTTGCCGTAAATT
>WGCT01000434.1 GCA_015493625.1 Draconibacterium sp.
ATCTATTCTTATTCTCTTTTATTTTGTTTCTTTCAACTGTTTCGAATGCACAAGAACAGCTTCCCGACTGGGAAAACCCAAAAATTATTAACCGGAACAAAGAGGCAACACATGCCACTTTTATCCCTTTCGGAACAGTAAACGAAGCGTTAACACAAAAGCGAAATCAGTCGGTTTACTATAAGAGTTTAAACGGAATATGGAAATTCAACTGGGTACGAAAACCGGCTGACCGGCCGGTTGACTTTTACAAACCCGACTTTGATGTTTCGGCTTGGGATAATATTCCGGTACCCGCCAATTGGGAAATGCAAGGATACGGAATTCCAATTTATGTAAATCATCAATACGAATTTGCAGATTATAAACATCCGGTATCGGAACAAATTAAATTTATCGATAAAATATATCCTGCCAATCCGGGACAAGTACCAACCGATTATAATCCGGTTGGTTCGTACCGGCGTACTTTTTCTGTTCCCGAAAACTGGGATGGCCGTCGGGTTTTCATTCAGTTTGGAGCTGTAAAATCGGCATTTTACATTTGGGTAAATGGGGAAAAAGTAGGCTACAGCCAGGGGAGTAAAATTCCGGCCGAATGGGATATTACAAACTATTTAGTTAAAGGAGATAATGTTTTGGCGCTCGAAGTTTACCGCTGGTCCGACGGCTCGTATCTCGAATGCCAAGACTTCTGGAGAATAAGTGGTATTGAGCGCGACGTATTTATTTACTCAACACCAAATGTGCGCATTCGCGATTTTTTTGCTCATGCAAGTTTAGATACGGAATACAAAAACGGAGAGTTCTCGCTTAATGTCGATTTAAAAAATGAATTTAAAAAATTACGCTCCGGAAACTACACAGTTCATTACAAAATTTTCGATGCTGAAAATGCTGAAATAGCCGGCGACGAACAGGAGGCAAAAATCAACAAAAAACAGGAGTTAAAACTCACCTTTTCAAAAATAGTTACCGAGCCAAAAAAGTGGACTGCCGAAACACCAAACTTATATACACTGGTTATTAGTCTTAAAAATTCGAATGGAAAAACCATTGAGGCCGTTTCGTCGAAAATAGGTTTTAGAAAGGTCGAAATTGACAATACCATTTTTAAAATCAATGGCGTTGCGGTATTAATAAAAGGGGTAAATCGCCACGAACACGACCAATATAACGGCCACGTAATTAGCGAAGAGAATATGATAAAAGAGATTGCACTAATGAAGCAATTTAATTTAAACGCAGTACGCACAAGTCATTACCCCAATTGCGAACGATTTTACGAATTGTGCGACAAATATGGTTTGTATGTAACAGACGAAGCAAATATAGAGTCGCACGGAATGTATTACGGAAAACATTCGCTGGCTAAAAATCCGGAGTGGGAACTGGCACACGTCGACAGAATTAAACGAATGATTGAACGCGATAAAAATCATCCTTGCGTGGTGGTTTGGTCGATGGGTAACGAGGCCGGCGACGGTGTAAATTTTACCGCTGCATACAAAGCAATTAAAGAGCTCGACCCTTCGCGTCCTGTTCATTACGAGCGCGCAATTATGGGAGACAATACCGATATTTTCTGCCCGCAATATCCAAGCGTTAATTACCTAAAAAAATATGCTTCGAAACGACAAACAAAAACCTTAATATCGAGCGAATATTCGCATGCAATGGGAAACAGTAACGGCAATTTAGTAGACTGGTGGTATGTTGTTTACAAAGAGGGAAACGACCAACTGCAAGGCGGCTACATTTGGGACTGGATTGATCAGGCACTTGTAAAAAAAGCCGCCGACGGAACAGAATTCTGGGCTTACGGCGGCGATTATGGAGAAAATATGCCAAGCGACCATAATTTTGTCGATAATGGAATTATTTCGGCCGATTACACTCCACACCCTGCAATGTGGGAAATTAAATATGCATACCAATACATTCGATTTGCAGAAGCCGACGGCGGTTATAAAATAACTAATTTTCACGATTTTATTGATTTAAGCGACTTCGAAATAAGTTGGGTTATTTCGGCAAACGGAAAGCCGGAACGAAACGGAGTTTTATCCAATTTTAACTTAAAACCCCACGAAAGCAAAGTGATACAGATTCCAATGCCGAGAATAGCACCCAAACCTGGTGTTGAATATTTTATCGATTTCTCGGTTAAGCTAAAAAAAGATAAACCTTTCAGAAAAGCCGGTTTTGAAGTAGCACACGACCAGTTTAAATTAAATTTATCGACAAAAAAAAGAGAAGAATATAAAAGAGGCACTTTAACTTTAAAAGAAGCTGACAATAAAATTGAGGTTACCGGTAATAAATTTTCGGTTGTTTTCAATAGAACAACCGGTACAATTTCATCATTCGAGGCAAATGGAACTGAATTAATTCAAAAAGGGCCCCAAATAAATTTCTGGCGACCGGCAAACGACAACGACAAAGGAAACCAGATGTTAAAGCGGCTGGGAATTTGGAGAGAAGTTTCATGCGAAATAAAACCGGAAAGTGTTAACCTAAATCAGGTATCAGAAAACGAAATTGATATTACAGTACAATACAATCTCGAAAAAGTAAAATCTACGGCAACAGTTGTGTATGCAATTTTTGGCAACGAAAAAATAAAAGTTACAAACACATTCGAAACAAAAGAAAAAAAGTTGCCCGACATGCCGCGTTTTGGAATGCGTTGGCAAATACCGGTAAATTTCGATAACCTTAAATATTTTGGTCGCGGACCACACGAAAACTACGTAGATCGCAACAGGGGTTCATTTATTGGGATTTACTCGGGGAAAGTTGCCGGCCAGTATTTTAAGTATGTACGTCCACAAGAAAACGGCTACAAAACCGATGTTCGTTGGTTTGAATTACGCAATCAAAACGGAATGGGAATTCGTGTTTCCGGCGAACCGCTTGTTGGTTTCTCGGCACTACACAACCCAATTGAAGATTTCGACATGGAAGACATGAACGATTTCAGGCATACAAACAACATCGTAAAAAAAGATGGAGTATTTATTTGTACCGACCTGAAAATGATGGGAGTTGCCGGCGACAACTCTTGGGGAGCACGCCCCTATCCTCAATATTCGGTTCCGGCAAAAAATTATAAATTTTCATTTACAATTGAACCGGTTTATTAATAATGCAGAACACGCCCCCTTTAATTTTAATTTATCTGCCTAAAACTCATTTATTTACAGAAAACCTTTGAAATATTTGAATTAAGTTCTATTTTTGCGCGCTATTAAAAACAAATATATTGTCTAACTC
>WGCT01000435.1 GCA_015493625.1 Draconibacterium sp.
ATACTGTTTATTCAAAATTAAGTTCATAACGTGGTCACAAATGACTATTTTTATATTTTAAAATTCGCTTGCGGATTTAAGGTTATTAACAATTAACATATTTGCAATCTATTTGTAACAATTATCAAACAGTAGTATATTACCTTTCGGAAGTTTAAATTAGTATTAATTTTAGTATTACTAAAATGTTAGAATTACTTCAATCGACTATTTATATTAACAGATTCATAGCTAAGTCCCTATTCCAAACAAATATAATAGCTTTGCATTTTATATAAATTTTCAAACCAGATAACAATGGAAAATAATTACAAAATACTTATTGTTGATGACGAGAAAGATCTTTGCGAAATTCTTCAGTTTAATTTGGAAAGTGAAGGATTCGATACCGAGATTGCATACTCGGCCGAAGCAGCACTTGCAAAACCCCTCGATAGTTTCAACCTTATTTTATTAGATGTTATGATGGGCGAAATGTCGGGGTTTAAAATGGCAATGAAAATTAGAAAGGAGCTAAAACTTAACGTGCCAATTATTTTTATGACTGCAAAAACTGCCGAGAACGATATTTTAACCGGTTTTAACCTCGGCGCCGACGACTACATTACAAAACCATTTTCGATAAAAGAGATGGTTGCCCGCATTAAAGCAATTCTAAAACGTGGAACAAATAGCTCTGCATCAATAACTGTTTTTGAAATCGAGAATTTAGCTATCGATACGGAAAGAAAAACCATTACCATAAATAACTTATCGGTAAACCTTACCCGCAAAGAATTCGAGATACTTGCCCTGCTTATTAAAAACAAAGGGAAATATATTGAACGCACCGAAATTTTAGACCGTATTTGGAGCGACGACGTAATTGTTACCGAAAGAAATGTAGATGTAAATATTGCACGTCTTCGGAAAAAAATTGGCAACTACGGAAAATTTATTATTGGAAAATCGGGCTACGGTTACTGTTTTAAAATATAAATTCAATTAATACTACTCTTGTGAAAGCTCATCACTCATTTCATCAAAAAACATTTTTCTATTTTATCTCTGTTTTCGTGGTTTTTACATCTGTAATTTTACTTTTCCAACTTAACCGCGAAAAACATTATAAAATTGCCCGATTAGAAAATACACTCGAAAACACCACCGAAGTTATTCACAACTATATCGAATTTAATCATCTTTATAGCCAAAACAGTTTGGTTCCCGACGATGTTTTAAAGCACCTCGTTCCCGAAAAAAACATCAGAATTACCATTATCAGCAAAAAAGGAAAAGTTCTGTACGACAGTTTTGTAGAAAATTTTGGTGCAATGGAAAACCATTTTCACCGCCCCGAAATTCAAATAGCTCTTTTTTCTGAAAAAGGAGGCAACATTCGCCACTCGAAAACCACCAATCAGGATTTTTACTACTACGCACACAATTACAATAACTATTTTGTTCGGGCGGCAATACTTTATAATGTCGAGGTTCAAAACTTCTTAAAGGCAAATCGCTTTTTTATCGTTTTTATCCTTGCTGTTTTTTTAATTGTCTGGTTTGTTACCAATTCTATCACAAAACAACTCTCCATTTCGCTTATTAAGCTGAAAGACTTTGCAATTAGGGCAGGAAAAAACCAACAAATCGACGAGAATATTGAATTTCCCGACAATGAACTGGGAGAGATAGGAGCGCAAATTGTTAAGTTATATTCAAACCTTCAAAAAGCAAAAGATGAAATTGTTCTGGAGAAAGAGCGGATTTTTAACCACATGAATATCCTGAACGAGGGCATTTCGTTTTTTAAACCAAACCGGGAAAAGATGCTCGCAAACAGCCATTTTATTCAATATATCAACATTATTTCCGACACATCAACCATTTCGGCAGAACATATTTTTAATATACCAGAGTTCCGGGGAATAAATAACTTTTTAAATGAAAGTTCAGCAATCGATACCTCTCTGCCAAACAACGAGTTGCCTCAAATTGAATTTACAATAAATAAAAACGAACGTTACTTTAATGTACTCTGCATTATTTTTGCCGACCGCAGTTTTGAGGTTTTAATAACCGATATTACCCGCCCCGAAAAACGCCGACTATTGAAACAACAACTAACATCGAACATTGCACACGAGCTAAAAACACCACTGGCATCGATAAAAGGATATATAGAAACGTTAATGCGGACACCCAACATAGACAGAAAAAAGCAACAATATTTTATTGAGCGGGCTTACGCCCAAGCCGAACGGTTAAACCTGTTATTAAACGATATTTCGTTACTAAACAACATTGAAGATGCCGGCGAACTGTTCGAATTTAAACCGGTTAATGTAAAAACAATAGTTACCGAGGTAGTTGAGAATTTTACTTCGCGACTGGAAGAGAAAAAAATTAAACACAATATAAATATTGCCGACAAGGTTGTTGTTAACGGGAATGATTCGCTGCTATCCTCTGTATTTCAGAACTTAATTGAGAATTCGGTAAAATACGCCGGCGAAAATATTACTATTGAGATTAATAACTACTTGGAAGATAAAAAGTTCCACTACTTTAGTTACTCCGACACGGGCGTTGGAATACCGGAAAAGCACCTGCACCGTGTTTTCGAACGTTTTTACCGAATTGAAGCTGGGCGCACCCGCGAAACCGGTGGTACCGGACTGGGGCTGTCGATTGTTAAAAATGCAATTTTACTACACAAAGGAGATATTTCGGTACGTAACAAACCCGGCGGCGGAGTTGAGTTTTTGTTTACACTGGCAAAAAAGTAACAAAGCTGTTCATACTAAAATAAAGCTTCCGGTATTTATCGGGAGCTTTTTTTTGGCAAGAACTTAATTCTACACCCTCATTACAATTCAATTAAACAAACGTAATATAAGTTTAAATAATTAGTAACCATCCTGTAACATTATTGTTTTTGTTTTGCTTCTGAATAAAAACATTTAATCATTTTAATTATGAAGAACTTTACATTACTAGTATTTTTATTATTGGTTGTTATTATCTCAAATTCGCAGAATGTAATAACAGTTACAGATGCATCGCTGACAGACAATGCACATTGGACCGCAGACAACATATATTTGCTCGACGGTTTTGTTTTTTTAGAGGAAGGTACCTTAACAATTGATGCTGGAACAGTTATAAAAGGGAAAGAAACACCAACATCAGGCGACAACGCTTCGGCACTTATTATTACCACCGGAGCTAAAATAAATGCTGTTGGAACTGCCGACAACCCAATTATCTTTACTGCCGAATCAGACGACTTAACCGACCCCGACGATTTAGATGTTACCGACCGCGGACTCTGGGGCGGTGTTATCCTTCTCGGAAAAGGAAAACTTGGCTTTAACACCGAAACAGCTCAAATTGAAGGAATTGAATCGACAGAACCACGTGCCAAATTTGGTGGACAGGACGACGACGACGACTCGGGGATAATGAAATATGTATCTATCCGCCACGGGGGCGCTGAACTCTCGCCGGGAGACGAAATTAACGGGTTAACATTTGGTGGAGTTGGCTCGAAAACAGTAATAGAACACATTGAAGTTATTGCCAACGACGACGACGGCTACGAATGGTTTGGCGGTAAAGTAAACTGCAAATGGTTAATTTCGGCTTTTAACAAAGACGATGGTTTCGACTACGACTTCGGCTGGAGAGGAAACGGACAATTCTGGTTCCTAATTCAGGGAACCGACAAAGCCGATAACGGAGGAGAACACGACGGAGCAAAAGACGACGACCGTACTCCTTATTCTAAACCAACAATTTACAATGCCACTTACATTGGTTCTGGCAAAACAGCATCGGGTGCCGACCTGAAAAACTCGACCGGAATACTTTTCCGCGATAATGCAGCCGGAATGTATGCAAACTCAATTATTACCGACTTTGCAAACGATGCTCTCGAAGTAGAAGATTTAGCGGCCGGAGTTGACAGTCGCAACCAAATGGAAACCGGCGAGTTGGTTTTAAAGAATAATATCTGGTTTGGGTTTGGTGCTGGCTCAACCTGGGACGATGTTATTCGCCCAACTCAAGACGGTGGCGATATCAGTTTTGTAAAAACGCATCTCGAAACAAACCAAAACACAATTGCTGTTGACCCAATGTTACGCGGAATTAGCAGAACTACTGATAATGGTTTAGACCCTCGCCCAAAAAACGAGTCTCCTGCTTGGAGCAATTTAGCCACCTATCCTTCTGATGCATTCTTTACAAATGTAAATTACAAAGGTGCGTTCGGAAAAGAAAACTGGGCTGGCAAATGGACCGCTCTTGCTGCAATGGGGATAATAGGAGATATAAATACCGCAGCAGTGACTCTCGAAAAAGGGAGTATAAACTTAAAACAGAACTATCCAAACCCTTTTACCGAGTACACAACAATTGAATATACTTTACCGGTTTCATCTAAAACAAATCTTTCGATTATTGATATAACCGGGAAAGTTGTTAAAACGGTTGTTGACAAAAATCAATTGGCTGGAACATATCAGGAAAATGTTTCGGGACTGCAAAAAGGAATATATTTCTATCAGTTAGTTGCCGGAGGCAAACGAGTTATAAAAAAGATGATTGTTCAATAACTAAACAGGTTCTTATAAATCCTCCCGGGTGTTTTTCTCGGGGGGATTTTATATTATAAATTTTTTAAAATGAAAACACAGTTGGTAAATACTCTTACTCTTCTACTCATCATTCTGTCATCGCAAAATGTATTCGCACAAGAAGGGGGGACTATAAGAGGGAAAGTAACCGATAAAAATACCGGAGAAACCCTTATTGGTGTCAATGTTATTATTGATGAGACTACAACCGGAACAATAACCGATTTTGATGGTAATTTTAATCTTTTAAAATTGCCTGCCGGAAAAGTTAATCTGGTATTTAGTTATATCTCTTATGCTTCACAAACTATTTCGGAAATAGATGTTAAACCCGGAGAAGTTACTGTTCTGAATATTGTAATGGCTCCGGCAACCGAGAAGATTGAAGAGGTTGTTATTAAAGCAAAACAGCTTGATAATACCGAAAATGCTATTTTAAATATGCAACGCAAAGCAGAGGGCATTCAGGATGGAATATCCTCGGTAGAGATGAAGCGTTTTGCCAGTTCGAGTGCTGCCGAATCGATGACAAAAGTTACGGGTGTTTCTGTGGTTGATGGGAAAAATGTTGTTATTCGCGGGCTGGGCGACCGTTATACAAATGTTCAGTTAGACGGGCAAAACCTACCAAGTACAAATCCATATAAAAACTCTGCTGATATAGATTTAATACCGGCAAATTTGTTGGATAATATTATAACATCTAAAACATTTACCCCCGACCAACCGGGAAGTTTTACCGGTGGAAATGTAAATATAAAAACCAGATCATTTCCCGAACAGTTTACCTTGAATTTTACAATTGGCGCAACAATTAATACCGAATCGTCATTTAAAAATAATTTTTTAACACATGACGGCGGAAATACCGATTGGCTTGGATACGACGATGGAACTCGTTCAATACCGGAATTACTGACAGAAAAACAATTTCTCGAAGATGTTTTAAGTATAAAATACAATACACGAGCACGAAAATATCCGTTTAACGCCGATGGAAGCGTTAAATATCCAACTTCGATATACGAACCAACTGGCGAAATTCTGGGAGAAAAAGTGGATGTCGCATCAAAAACCCTGTCAACACAAATGGCACCCGTAACTACAACATCTTTTATGGATCATAAAATTTCATTTTCAGTAGGAAATCAGGTAACTCTTTTTGGTAATCCATTAGGCTTTATTTTAGGTATTAATTACAAAAGAAATTACAGTTTTTACGAAAACAGTACAAACTCTATGTATGCAATAACTTCGGGAATAAAC
>WGCT01000436.1 GCA_015493625.1 Draconibacterium sp.
CGTTTGTAGCATTAAAATCTATTCGGTTTTTATTCCAATAAAGTTTTTTTCTTTTTGTTGTTCAACAAAAGGTTTATTGTTATTATGTTCATTTTTTCTATTTTTAGTGGAAATTTGTAAATTATGACATTACGAAATAAATTGGACGAAACAGATCTGAAAATTCTGAATATAATTACCCGAAATGCCCGCATCCCATTTAAAGATGTTGCTGACGAAGTTGGTGTTTCGAGAGCCGCCGTACACCAGCGGGTTAACCGGATGATTGATTTAGAAGTTATTGTAGGCTCAGGATACCATATCGACCCTAAAAAAGTTGATTTCAGAACTTGTACTTACATCGGTATTTTCCTTGAAAAAGGAGGTTTGTTCCCGGAGGTTGTAAAAGAATTAGAGAGCATTCCCGAAATTGTGGAATGTCATTATACTACCGGACAATATGCAATTTTTATTAAAGTGTATGCACACGACAATGAACATTTAAGAACAATTTTGAGTGGCCGGATTCAGAAAATAAAAGGAGTAGCAAGTACCGAAACTTTTATTTCGCTGGAAGAGTCGTTTAAAAGAACAATTCAGGTAACTCATTAACTACGCTGCCGCACCGCTTCATAAATCATTAGTGCCGCCGAAACCGAAACATTTAACGATTCAATTTTCCCGCGAATTGGAATTTTTAATTGTTCGTTGGCAATATCTAATATCTGTTTCGAAATTCCATCATCTTCCGAGCCCATTACAATGGCAACCGGACGGTTAAAGTTGGCATCGGTATAAAGTTTTTCACCTTTTTCGGTGGCAGCAACAATGTGAATGCCCGAGTCGGATAAAAACTGAATGGTTTTAAACAAGTTATTTACTCTGCAAATTGGAAGGTGGTGAAGTGCTCCGGCAGAAGTTTTAACGGCATCGGCACCAATTCTTGCCATTCCTTTTTCGGGAATTATAATTGCCTGCACACCCGCACATTCAGCCGAACGAACAATGGCGCCGAAGTTTCGAACATCGGTAATTTGGTCGAGAACCAAAAGAAGTGGTTGCTCTCCCGATTCATAAATACCGGGCAAAACATTTTCAATGTTATCGAAAACAATGGGCGAAATAAATGCAATAACACCCTGATGATTTTTTCGCGTAATACGGTTAATTTTTTCAACCGGTACCAGCTGTGTGGCAATGTTATTCTCTTTGATTAAAAAATTGAGCTCCTTAATAAGTTCGTTGTTCAACCCTTTTTTAATTAGTACTTTCTCAACGGTTTTCCCGTTTTTAATGGCCTCAATTATGGCACGCGTTCCAAAAATAAAATCCTCTTTGTTCATTACCAGGTTTTTTTTGTTGTCCAGTATTCCAGCTTTTTGTGAAGCTCCTCCCATTTTTCCATTGTTTTGTCGAGCTCGAGTTTTAGTTGGTCGTATTTATGAAAAACCGAAGTATCTTCAATTTTTTCTGTCGAAGATAAAATCTCGTCCATTTTTACTATTTCGTTTTCAAGCAGTGCAATCTCCTCTTCGGTTTTAATTACCCGCTTCTCAAATTTCGAAATATTTCGGCTAATCTCTTTTCGTTGTTCGAATGTTAATTCATCGGCCCGAACAAAATTGGCTTGCTTTTTCGAGCGATTGGAATTGTTTGCTTTTTTTATTTCGAGCTCTTTTAGCGATTCTATTTTTTTCCGTTCTAAAAACTCAAAGATACCTCCCAAATGCTGTTTTGCTTTTTTATTTCTGAATTCATATACACAACTTACCAGTCCGTCTAAGAAATCGCGGTCGTGCGAAACAACAACAACGGTTCCGTCGAAATTTCTTAATGCATTTTTAAGTATCTCTTTCGAACGCATATCGAGATGGTTGGTTGGCTCGTCGAGAATTAGAAAATTCACAGGTTCGAGCATCAACCGAATCATTGCCAATCTCGATTTTTCGCCACCGCTTAACACTTTAACTTTTTTATCAATATCTTCTCCACGAAAAAGAAAGGCAGCCAGAACATCTCTGATTTTTGTTCTTATTTCGCCAACAGCAATCTCGTCGATGGTTTCGAAAACGGTTAAATTTTCGTTTAGTAACTGCGCCTGATTTTGTGCAAAGTAGCCAATTTTCACATTGTGTCCGAGAGTAAGCTCACCCTCGTGTGCCAACTCGTTCATAATAATTCGCGAGAGAGTGGTTTTCCCTTCACCGTTTCTGCCTATAAAAGCTACTTTTTCGCCATTTTCAATGGTGAGGTCAATATCTTTTAGTACCAGATTATTACCATACCATTTTGTAATTTCCTTTGCCAAAACAACTACTTTCCCCGAGCGTGGAGCCGGAGCAAATTTAAGTTTCAATGCAGCGTTGTCTTCCTCCTCAATCTCAATCCGGTCGAGCTTTTCGAGTTGCTTTATTCTCGATTGCACCTGAACGGCTTTTGTTGCTTTGTACCGAAAACGTTCAATAAATTTCTCGGTATCTTCTATCATTTTTTGCTGATTGCGGTATGCAGCCAAATGAATCTCTTTTTGTTCTTGTTTCCAGACTATAAATTTCGAGTAGTTCATTTTCTGGTCGATAATTTTGCCCAGAGAAATTTCGATGGTCCGGTTACAAACAGCATTTAAAAAGGCTTTGTCGTGCGAGACCAAAACAACTGCACCTTTGTAATCTTTCAGAAAATCTTCGAGCCACTGAATCGACTCAATATCGAGGTGGTTGGTTGGTTCGTCGAGTAAAAACACATCGGGTTTTTGCAGAATAATTTTTGCCAGTTCTATTCGCATTCTCCATCCTCCGCTAAACTCGGAAGTTGGCCGGTTAAAATCGGTCCGTTCAAACCCCAAACCCAGCAGGGTTTTTTCAAGTTCTGCTTCGTAATTGTCGCCGCCAAGCAAGTTGTATCTTTCGTTAAGCTCGGTTAAAACATTTAAATTATTTAAATACCTGTCGGAATGATAATCTTCACTCTCGGCAATTTCGGTATTTATTTGTGCAATCTTTTTTTCGAGTTGAATTAACTCCTTAAACGCCAGGACTGCCTCCTCTTTTAACGACCGCGTGTCGGTTGTTTTCATTTGCTGAGGCAGGTAGCCAATGGTTGTATCTTTCGGAATTCCAACAACTCCCGATGTGGGATTCTCCTGTTTGGTAATTATTTTTAACAGGGTTGTTTTTCCTGCACCATTTTTCCCGATGAGCCCTATTCTGTCTTTCGGATTAATAAGAAAGCTTATCTCTTTAAAAAGCTCGAAGCCGCCAAAACTTAAATTTATTTTATCTAATGAAATCATGTAGTCGTTAAAAGTTGCCAAAGATAGCGAATTAATGTCTTTAACTCATTTTTCTCAGAACCTTGTTAATTTATGTGGCAGACAGAGTTTAACGTCTAAAACTTCACCTTTAACAGATAAAACAGGAGATTTAAAAGAATATAGAGGAAAATAATAAGGGCAATACCATAAACACTAAACACAACTAAAAGCAGCAGCGAGATGGCAAGAAACAGATAACGATACCAGTTTTCGTTAAAGGCAAGCGATTTTGGTTTTAAGGTAAACATTGGCATATTCAACACCATCATTCCCGACATAAAAATACCAAGTATCACCAAATTTTTTGTTGAATAGACAATCTGCAAAACATCGTGATATTCGGGCATTTCGAGCATTAACCCCAACGAAGCCCACAGCAGTCCGTTTGCAGGAATGGGAAGTCCCCGGAAAAAGGGTTCGTTAACCGGATTTGCATTAAACCGAGCCAACCTTATTGCTCCAAAAACAGGAACCAAAAATGCCGAAAAAAGAATAATCCACTGATACCAGTTCGCCTCAATTTCGTATATTGGCTGGTTGTCGCCAAACAGCGAGAACTCCAATAAAGTAAATAGAATCATTCCCGGAGCAACTCCAAACGACACCACATCGCCGAGCGAATCCATCTGTTTTCCCACTTCAGAATATGCTTTTAAAAGCCGCGCCATAAAACCATCGAGAAAATCGAAAATTGCAGCAGCACTAATAAATATACCTGCCCAAATTAAATGTCCGTCGATGGCAAATATTATGGCCAACACACCCGAAACTATGTTTAGCGATGTGATAAAATTGGGTATCTGATTTATAACTCTTTTCATAGAAATATCTATTTCATAACCGAAATTACAACGTGGCAATAATTGTTTTTCCGCCTACTGTTTTTTCGTTCATTTTAACATTTATTTTTGTTTCTAAGGGTAGAAACAGATCGACTCGCGAACCAAAACGAATAAATCCATACTCGTTACCCTGCTCTACTTTATCGCCCGGAACAATATACGTGCAAATGCGTCGTGCCACTGTTCCTGCAATTTGTCGAGAAAGAACTTCGATTCCGTTTTTCAATTTAAAAACTGTTGAACAGCGCTCGTTCAGCTCCGACGATTTATCGACAAATGCCGGATAATAAACACCTCTGAAGTGCTTAACATAGGCAACTACTCCGCCAATTGGTGCCCTGTTTTGATGTATATTTAGCGGCGACATAAATATTGAAACCTGCAACCTGTTGTCGTTAAAATACTCTTTTTCGAAAACCTCTTTTATCACAACAATTTTTCCATCGGCCGGAGCCAAAACAAGATTTTCGTCGCGCTCGATTTCTCTCTCAGGTATTCTGAAAAAGAAAACTATTAGCCCGGCAAAAATTAGCGATGCTGCCATTAAGTAGTAAAAAATAGCAAAATCTTTTAGGAAAAAATAGATAAAAGCATCGACCACTGCAATGAAAAAAAATGCGATGGGAATGATTAATTTTCCTTCTTTATGAATTGTCATTCAATTAAAATTTATCGATTAAATTAAGCCAAATAAAAATAACCGGTACCGAAAACAGTAAGCTGTCGAAACGGTCGAGCAGCCCTCCGTGCCCGGGAAGTATATCGCCCGAATCTTTTAATCCAATTTCACGCTTTAGTTTCGACTCGAATAAATCGCCAAGTGTTCCAAAAATAACGATAATTAACGAAATAACTATCCATTCCGGCATACTAATTTCCTGAAACAGAACGGCACAAACAATACCAATAATTACGGCAAATACTGCTCCTCCCACAAATCCTTCCCACGATTTCTTTGGCGATATTTTTGGTGCCATTTTATGTTTGCCAAACAACGAACCCGAAACATACGCCATTGAATCGTACGACCAGATAATAAAAAAGATACCTACTAAAATCCAGGGATAATATGTGCTACCTGTGAGGGTTGGGGCAAAAACAATAAAATTCAACAAACTAAACGGCAGCGCTACATAAACCAACCCAAATACAGTAATCGAACTATTTTTTATGGCATTATTGTTACTTCTAAGCAGCTCGGCAATAAAAACAAAAAGCAGAAAAGGCACCGAAAAGAGGATGAAAATATAGGGGATAATGTGGCTGGCCACCAAAAAGAAAAGAACAAAAAGCACAACACCCGTAATTAGTCCAAAAACGCGATGTGGCGAATAGCCCCAATTCTCATAAATTTTATAAAACTCCGATTGTGCAAAAAACAAAATCACTCCGTAAACTACTGCAAAAATCAGAGGATGTATTATTACTCCTACAAGCATTATAGCAACATACGCCGCACCTGTTAAACTTCTTTTTGTTAAATCGTTCAATACTTTAATTCTTTAAGGTTTTCTATTTTTGTAGTCTTGTCAAATTCCTGCGATATTCGGCAAATTCTTTGCAACTATTACTTTTCATTTGCATGTAGTACTAAAAACTCGCTCTACCATCTTCTATTAATATTACATGCAAAAAGTGCAAGATGCATTCCTCTCATCCTTTCGAAAACTTGCATAATTTTTAAAATTATGAAAACGTTTGTCATGCTCGTTTCGTTCGGCAAAGTTAAAAAATTAGTTAAGTTAACTCGAATCGACTTTTCAACATGTTTTTTCGGTTGTTTTCTCTCTATGCGGTAAATAAATCTGCCATTGTTCGGTAATCATCGAAAATTTGTATTTTCGTCAGCAATACAAAGAACTTCGATAATACATTTGATTAAAAAAATGAATATTCAAATAGAATCAGGTTGGCAACAAGTACTCGAACCCGAGTTTTCGAAACCCTATTTTAACGAATTGGTAAGTTTTGTAAAAGCCGAGTATAGGCAATACACCTGTTACCCAAAAGGGAAAGATATTTTTGCTGCTTTCGACAACTGTCCTTTTAATAAATTAAAAGTGGTTATTATTGGTCAGGATCCATATCACGGACCGGGGCAGGCAAATGGTTTGTGTTTTTCGGTTCACGATGGAATTCCGCATCCACCGTCGTTAATTAATATTTTTAAAGAGCTCGAAACCGATATCGACAAACCATACCCACAGAGCGGCGATCTTTCGCACTGGGCCAAACAGGGAGTTCTGCTAATTAATGCAACATTAACTGTTCGTGCTCATCAAGCCGGTTCGCACCAACGAAAGGGGTGGGAAACTTTTACCGATGCTGTTATTAAAACTATTTCGGAACAAAAAAAGGGTATCGTATTTTTACTTTGGGGCGGTTTTGCAAAGTCGAAAAAAGCATTAATCGATACAAGTAAACATTTTGTATTAACCAGTGGGCATCCCTCTCCATTAAGTGCAAACCGCGGGTATTGGTTTGGCAATAAGCACTTTAGCAAAACCAACAACTATTTTATTAAACAAGGGGAAACTCCAATTAATTGGTAACTCTTTCAAAAAAAAAAAAAAAACAGGTTGGTTTGCAGAAAAACGAACCGGAACAGAAAATAGAGAGTTCTAGAAATTAGAATAAAGAATCAACTCAGAAA
>WGCT01000437.1 GCA_015493625.1 Draconibacterium sp.
GTAATTGGTTGCAGAAGTGAGAATTATTATTTTCAAAATGAGCTTTAGTTCATAATGATTTGCGTTGATGTTTACGCTTACTTATTATTTGTTTTTTTATCTATATTTGTCGTTGTGTTTTTTAGAAAAAAATTAATTAAATGTTCTTTTTCTTATTAAGAAATTTTAAAGTAATTAACGGGATTCTGGGGTCGAATTCTATTGCAATTTGTTATGGAAAAATTAAATTGTTTTTTTTTACTAATAAATTCAAATTATTCCTTTAAAGGTGTTTTAACTAACTAAAACTAAATTGAATTTTAAAATCATGTATATCAGGGGCTAGAATTAATTAAATATATTACTTACTAAATTACTAATTAACCATTTAAATTAAAATTTATGCGAAAGCTTTTTTTGATTTTTTCGATGTGTTTTGCGCTGCTAGGCAGTGCTTATGCACAGCAAACGGTAACTGGTACAGTTACCGGAGATGACGGCAGCAGCCTTCCCGGCGTGTCGATAGTTCAGCAAGGAACTAGTAATGGTACAGTTACGGATATCGATGGAAATTATTCCATTAGTGTTCCTTCTGATGCTACTTTACTTTTCTCTTTTGTTGGTATGGACAAAAAGGAAGTTTCTGTTGATGGCCGTTCAGTTATCGATGTTACTCTCTCAACCAGTGCCATTGGCATTAACGAGGTTGTTGTTACTGCTCTCGGTATTAAGAAGGAGAAAAAACAGATTACTTACGCTGCTCAGAACGTTCAGGTTGAAGAACTGACGAAAGCACGTGAAGTAAACGTTGTAAACAGTTTAGCCGGTAAAGTTGCCGGAATGGACATGACCAAAGGTAGTGGTGGTGTAGGAAGTGCAACGCGTGTTGTTCTTCGTGGTACACGTTCTATTAGCGGAAACAACCAGCCTATTTACGTAATCGACGGTGTTCCTACTGCAAGTGGAACAAACGGCGGACCAACTAGTGAATACGGAGGCTTCCCAAGTTTCTCAAGTATTAGTGGATTGAACCCCGACGATATTGCAACAATTACAGTGCTGAAAGGTGCAAACGCTGCTGCAATTTACGGGTCGAGTGCACAGAACGGTGCTATTGTTATTACCACAAAAACCGGTAAAGGGAAAAAAGGTTTAGGTGTTGAGGTTTCTTCGAATATGTCGGTTGAAACTCCGTTAATCCTTACTAAATTCCAACAAGAATACGGTCAGGGTAGTGGTGGACAATACATTAAAAACAGTGAGTTTATGTGGGGACCAAAAATGGATGGCCGCATGGTTGACCATTGGTCGCCTGATCCAAACTGGGCAGGTCCTGCACAATACAAATACGAAGCTCACCCGAATAACTTTAAAGACTTTTTCGATACAGGTACAAATATGGCAAATACAATTGCTATTACTACCGGAAACGAAAAAACCCAAGCGTATGCTTCTATAACCAATACGCAGTCGAAAGGTATTGTTCCTAAAAACAAACTGAACAGGACAAACCTGAATATGAGGATTACATCGAACTTGTCTGATAAATTACATTTCGATGGAAAACTAACTTATACAAAACAAGAGGTTACAAATAAAGTGGCCACAGGAGATACATTTTACAATCCTATGCGTGCATTGTATCGTCAACCAAGCAATATTTCGCTTGCCGAAGCTCAAAATTACCAATACACCGATAACGATGGAAACATCCTTCAGCACTATTGGAATCCTCATTCAAATGGTGGTGAAAACGTGTACTGGATGATTAATAATACAGGTACATTCGATAATGTTGACCGTATAAATGCATTGGGTTCGTTAAAATACAACTTTACTCCTGAATTTAGTTTAATGATTCGTAGTGCATACAACCGCACATTAAATTGGGGAAAACGTTGGTATATGAACGATACGTATACCATTGCCGATCATGGAGATTATATAGTTAGTCATAGTAACAGCTGGAGTATGGGTAACGAATTTCTATTCAACTACAATAAGAACTTTAACGATATGTTCTCTATTGATGCCTCGTTTGGCGGTAAACTTAGCAAAAATACATGGACTGGCTTAAATGCAAATGTTGATCGGAATTTGTTAAGAGCAAATTTATTCTCAATTAGCAATACAGGTCATATTAAAGCAAGAGATAATGGTGGTACTACTAAAAAGAATTCGCTTTATGGCTTTGCCACTTTTGGTTTTAAAGATTTCTTATTTCTCGATGTAACAGGAAGAAATGACTGGTCGTCAACCCTTCCTCCTTCAAGTTGGTCTTATTTTTACCCATCGGTTGGTTTAACCTGGATAATTACCGATATGCTCGATAACTCTCCATCGTGGTTAAGTTTTGCCAAATTAAGAGGGTCGTATGCAGTTGTAGGTAACGCTGCCGGTTGGGCACAATTAGACCTGAATTATTACTTTGGAGCTGGTGGTAACAATGGTTATGCTTGGGTGTCGAGTACACAGCCTGCTGCCGACTTAAAACCGGAGCAAACACACTCGCAAGAGTTTGGAGCCGATGTACGACTGTTTAATAACCGTGTTGGTTTAGATGCAACAATTTATAAAACCAATACATTTAACCAGTTACTTCGTATTCCTGTACCGGTAGCTTCAGGTTTCCGTAATAAGTATATTAATGCAGGGAATATGCAAAACAAAGGTTTCGAATTTACTGTTAATTTGAAAGCCATTGAGATGCAAGACTTCTCGTGGGATATCTCTTTAAACTATGCTCATAACGAGAATAAAGCAATCGAAATTACCGATGAATTGGATGAGTACACTCTTCGTGGACGTTCGTGGATGTCGACAATTAAAGTTGTTGAAGGCGAACCAATGGGGCAAATTTATACCAAAGGATTCCTTAGAAGCGATAAAGGCGAAATTCTTGTAAACGGAGAAACCGGTTTACCAATGGTATCTGCCGGACAAACCGTTCCTATGGGTAATAAAAATCCCGACTGGATGGGTGGTTTAACCAACTCGTTTAAATATAAAGATTTATCGTTGAGCATAGTATTAGATGCTCGTTTTGGTGGAAAAATCTTCTCGTTTACCGAAGCAAACCTTGCTTCAGACGGTATGGCAGATTATACACTTGAAGGACGCGACGGAATGGTTGTAGAAGGAGTTGTTCCTACTTACGATGCCGATGGGAACATTACAAGTACTACACCAAATACAAAACAGGTAACTGCCGAAGCATACTGGCAGTCGTTGGGTGGTAGAAATACTCCAACCGGTGAGCCCTTTGGTTACGATGCTTCTTATGTACGATTAAGAGAGGTTGTTCTTAGTTATCCAATCCGCTTTGGTGCCGACAGCCCAATTAAATCAATTCAGCTTTCAGCTTATGGAAGGAATCTTGGATTCTTATACAATGCAGCCGAAAGAGTTGACCCGGGAATGAATGTTGGTACAGGTAACATTCAAGGTATGGAAGGATTTGGAATTCCTACTACTAAACAGTATGGTTTCAACCTGAAATTTAGATTTTAATCGAAATTTTTAAAAAGATATGAAAATGAAAGTAAAAATGAAATCAATATTTAATTTCCTGTTCGCTGCTATGATAGTATCCGTACTGGTTAGTAGTTGTACAGACGATTTTGAAGAAATCAATACCAATACAAGGGTGTTATCGAAACTCGATAAGGCTACCATTGGTAATGTATTTGCGCGTACTCAGCACCGAGGAATGCTTTATCGGAACTACCAGATTTTCCACAACTTGTTTGCTGATAACTATGCACAATACACATCGATTATTCAAACAAAATTCCCATCAGACCGATACGTTGTTGTTGGCGGTTGGGTAAATGCAGACTGGAGTTCATTCTATTCCAATGGAGCAAATAATATTGCCATTGTATTGAATCTTACTCAACCTTCGCAAAATGAAGGAATGGAAGCGCACCATGCAATTGCACAAATTGAAAAAGTTCTTTATTACCAGCAAATGACCGATTACTGGGGACCAATACCCTATTCGGAAGTTGGTAAAGGGGGTAAAACGGTTGCCTACGATAGTCAGGAATCTATTTATAACGACTTTTTTGCTCTTTTAGACTCGGCACTTACAACTTTAAACTCGAAAAAAGGTGGAAATGCATTTGGTTCTCACGACCAGATTTTTGGTGGCGACATTAACAGTTGGATTAAATTTGGAAACTCGGTACGTTTAAGATGTGCCATGCGTATTTCTGATGCAAATCCTGGCAAAGCAAAAACAGAAGCTGAAAAAGCTGTTGCAGGAGGTGTTATGACATCAGGAGCCGACGATGCTATTTTCCATGTTACACCCGACTCGTATAACCTTCTTAATTTGATGGTGCCTTGGAACGAGTTTCGTATGAGTGCTACTATGGAGAGTGTGTTAAAAGGATACAAAGACCCACGGATGCCTAAATTTTATGGCGCAACTGAAAATAGTATTGAAGCTGGTGGCGAATTAGAATGGCACGGATTAAGAAATGGATATAGCATTGCTGACCTTGGTGTTATCGCTGAAATTCAGCCAAAAGCAACTTCTAGATATGCCGAAAGATGGCAGAATGCTAACGATAAAGGAACCAACAACATTGAAGTGATGCTCTCTTCAGAATCTTATTTCTTACGTGCTGAAGGCGCTTTAAAAGGTTGGAATATGGGCGGTAATGCAAAAGATTTATATGAAGAAGGAATCAGACAATCGTTACAATTCTGGGTTCCCGGAATTTCTGATGCTGATGTTAATGCATATATTAGTAGTACTGCTACTCCAACAGCTACATTCGATGTTCCGGCCGATATGGCATTTACTACTCCTATTGCCTGGAGCGGCGACAAAAATGTTCAGCTTGAGCAAATTGCACGTCAAAAATGGTTAGCACTATTCCCTAACGGAGTAGAAGCTTGGGCCGATGTTCGTAGAGCCGAGCGTCCACAACGCTATCCTATTATGGTTTCCGATAATCCTTACCTGAAAACCAACGAGCTTATTCGTAGAATTCCATTTGTAAGTGGCGAATACGAAACAAATGCCGATGGTGTACAAACAGGGTTGGATTTACTTGGTGGACCCGACAATGCTGCTACAAAACTTTGGTGGGATAAATAAAATTTAATTTTATTCGATATAAAAAAAAGACAGGTTTTTTACCTGTCTTTTTTTTGCCCAATCGTGCAATAATTTACTACTTTAGTCACCATTTTGTAAGTTTAAGAGGTATAGAAATGCAAGAAAATTTTAAGACAAAAATTCACATAGGATTTATCTCGTTTTTAATGTTATTTATCTCCTGTTCTACTTTTGAGAAAAAACAATTCACAAAATTATCAGCAAAGAAAACGGGAATTAAATTCCGTAATACCATAAAAGAGACAGAGGCATTTAATCATTTAAAATACAGTTATTTATACAATGGTGCAGGAGTAGCCGTTGGCGATATAAATAACGATGGGTTACCCGATATTTTTTTTGCAGGAAACCTTGCTAAATGCCGGCTTTACTTAAATAAAGGAGATTTTAAATTTGAAGATATTACGCAAACTGCCGGAGTAGCTACCAAAGATACTTGGAACAACGGTGTAACAATGGTCGATATTAACGGCGATGGTTTTTTAGATATTTACTTGTGCAGTTCAACCGACTCGCGCCCCGAATTCAGGAAAAATTTACTTTTTATAAATAACGGCGATCTTACTTTTACTGAGAAGGCTGCTGAATATGGAATTACCGATCCTGCCTATTCAACGCACAGTACTTTTTTCGACTACGACAAAGATGGCGATTTAGACCTTTTTGTAATCAACCACTCAGTCGATAAATTTACCAGTTTTAATGATAAATCGATAGCATATAAAAAGTTGAAGAGTTCGGAATATGGCCAGAAATTTTATATTAATGTGGGCGACAGGTTTGTTGAGGCAACCGAAAAAGCCGGAATAATTTCGAATGTAATAAACTTTGGTCTTGGTGTTACTGTCGCCGATTTTAATAACGATAACTGGCCTGATATTTATGTTTGTAACGATTACTACGAAACCGATTATCTCTATATAAATCAGAAAGACGGAACCTTTAAAGAGCAAATGAGAGATTATTTCGACCATATCTCTTTTTCGTCGATGGGCAACGATGCGGCAGATATTAATAACGACGGTTTTATCGACCTCTTTACACTCGATATGTTGCCTCACACAAACTACGAGCAGAAAATTGTTGCCGGCCCTCAAAATTACGAAAAATATAAAATGCTCGAAACGCGTGGGTTTTACAATCAAACCACCCGCAATATGTTGCAATTGAATAACAATGGAAAATTCTTTACCGAAATTGGTCAATATGCCGGAATCTTTAGCACAAACTGGAGTTGGTCGCCGCTCATTTGCGATTTCGATAACGATGGCAACAAAGATATTTTTATAAGTAATGGTTACGGAAAAAACAACACACACATGGATGTTCTTTCGATGCTTTTTACCGATATACAAAAGGTGCAAAAGGGTGGGAAAGGAATGTCGTATATGGATATTATAAACCATGTTCCGGCAACAGTTCTGAAAAATTATATGTTCAGGAACAACGGCAACCTAACATTTACAAATGTTGCCGACAAATGGGGCTTCGACGAAAAAACACTCTCGAATGGCACTGCCTACGCCGATTTCGATAACGATGGCGATATGGATTTGGTAATTAATAATATAAACGATTATGCCTGTATTTATAGAAATAACGCCGAGAAAACCACAAAAAATCATTATCTGAAAATTAAATTAAAGGGCAAGGGGAAAAACAGTGAGGGAATTGGAGCTCGGGTTGATATTACCTGTGGTACTAAAACATTTACTCAAGAGTTTTATCCTTCGCGCGGATATATGTCGTCGATGGATCATGTGCTTATTTTTGGAATTGGGAAAGCAACAACGGTCGATAAATTGAAAATTGTATGGCCCGATTTGCGGGTTCATACAATAAATAATATTCAGGCCGATCAAACAATTACACTCAAAAATAGTAATGCCAACGAGCAACTGCCGGCACCTCAGCCGCCTGAAAAGACTGTTTTTGAGCCACTTATCGAAAATAATCCGCTAAAATATATTCATAAAGAAAATAGATATATCGATTTTTTAAAACAGCCGCTTCTGCCTTTCTTCTTGTCGACACAAGGCCCGTTTATGGCAAAAGGAGATGTAAACGGCGACGGACTGGAAGATCTGTTTATTGGCGGAGCCAAAGGATTTCCGGGGAGTTTATATATTCAGAAAAGCGATAATACCTTCGAATTGAAAAAAATGCAGTGTTTCGAGAGTGATAAGGGGTGCGAAGATATTGGAGTGCTGCTTGTTGATGTTGACAACGACAACGACTTGGATTTGTATGTGGTTAGCGGCGGGAACGAATTTTCGCTCACTTCGGAAAACCTTCAGGATCGACTTTATATAAATAACGGAAACGGAGAGTTTAAAAAATCGGTTAATAAAATACCGCGAATGATTTCAAGTGGATCGTGTGTAAAAGCAGCTGATATTGATAACGATGGCGATATTGATCTGTTTGTTGGAGGACGTTTAACTCCGGGAATTTATCCGCTTGCACCGCGAAGTTATATTCTTGAAAACGACGGGCAGGGAAATTTTACAGATGTTACGCTGCATAAAAACAAGACTTTACTAACACCCGGAATGGTTACCGATGCCGAGTGGGTTGATTTTAATAACGACGGAAAAACAGATTTAATTCTGGTGGGGAGGTGGATGCCTGTGAAATTCTACCTTAACACGGGTAACGAATTAAAAGACATCTCGAAGCTAACAACACTGAAGAACTCCAGCGGATGGTGGAATAAGATAGTGCCGGGAGATTTCGATAACGACGGCGATACCGATTTTGTTCTGGGAAATTTCGGACTGAATTCGGAGATTAAAGCTTCGGAAAAAGAACCGGTTACGCTTTATGCAAACGACTTTGATAAGAACGGTTCGCTCGATGCAATAATGTGTTATTACATCGATGGAACAAGTTATCCACTCTATTCGAAAGACGACCTTGCCGCACAAATAAAAAGTATAAACCGGAAATACCCCGATTATAAATCGTATGCCAGTCAAACCATCTCCGATATTTTTGAGAAGAAAAAAATCGATGAAGCACTTGTGTTAAAGGCAACAAATTTTAGCAGCAGTTATCTCGAAAACCTGGGCAATAATAAATTTAAACTATCTCCGCTGCCTGTCCCGGCACAACTCTCTCCGGTTTTTGGAATTGAAAAGGGAGATTTTAATAACGACGGAAATACCGACTTGGTTTTGGCTGGTAACTTTTTCGATATGATGATTCGTTATGGAAGGTACGATGCAAATAAAGGCGTACTTCTTTTGGGCGACGGACAGGGTAATTTTACAGCTCTACCAAACAGTAAAAGCGGATTGAAAATTGACGGGGAGGTGAGAGACATTGCAACCATTCAAACAAAATCGGGAGAAAATATTCTGATATTCTCACTTAATAAAGACGAAGCAAAAACTTATAAATTAAC
>WGCT01000438.1 GCA_015493625.1 Draconibacterium sp.
AAATGGCAGAGGTGTTCAGCTAATTTAATTGAGCTCACATACAATTAGTATTTATCCATTCTTATTTCAATATTCTCACTCTTATTAACCGGATATCTTTTAGCGGCCTCCAGTTTCGGTCGGTTTCAACTTTTACAATTTTATCCACCACATTCATTCCCGAAACTACCTGTCCGAAAACGGTGTACGAACCATCGAGGTGCGGTGCTCCGCCCACTGTTTTATATGCTTTTCGTTGTGCTGCACTAAATTTATAATTGTTTTGCTGCTCCAGTTCGTCTAGCTCTTTATCGAAATATTTGCGACCCGAAACAATGTAAAATTGCGACCCGTCGGAGCGTCGTCGCTGATTGCTGCGGTCGGGTTTACGAGGCACACCAATCATTCCGCGTTTATGAAACAGTCCGGGAACAATGTGGGCAGGAATAGTATATCCCGGACCTTTCCAGCCAACGTTATCGCCTTTTTCGGCGTAACGTGTGTCGGCAGCTCCGGTTTGAATACCAAAGTCGGGAATTACACGGTGAATCAATAAACTGTCGTAAAAGTGCTCTTTTACGAGTTTTATAAAATTGTCGCGGTATTCGGGAGTTTCATTAAACAGTTTTATGGTAATATTTCCGGCATCGGTTTCAAGAACCAGTCCTTTTATTTTTGCATTTTCGGCTGCTGTTTTTTGCGAAGAACCCACTTGCAACGTTTGCAGCAAAACGGGTTTTGCGGTTCGCTTTTTTAGCAGTGCCACGATATAGAAAGAAGGAACGGCAAAACTCTGCATTGTATAATTCGATGTTGCCGAGAAAGCAATTCCAAATACTTTTTTATTGGTAAGAAAAAGCGGCATTCCAAATGACGATTTCCTAATCCGGTTAGTAATGCGGTACAATTTTGTTCCGTTAATGGTTGCCAGGTTTAAAACTTTACCCGAAAAGAGCTGAATTACTTTCCCCGGGTTTGGCGAAATATATTTCGATTTTACCGATTTTGGCGCAACACCCTCGAGCAGTTGAACAGGGTCGCGTTTAACGCCATCAACGTGTAAAATAATAAGGTCGTTTATCCGGTCGAATGCAACATATTTGTTGGCAACAAACCGTTTTTTTGAATTGAACGGAGTTACAAAAACGGTATCGGCCCCTTTAATTAACGAGTATTTTGTGGCAATTAAATTCTCGTCAACAAAAAAACCCTGCCCCGACTCTAACACTCGTTTGCCGTCGTACGAATCTAATTTAACCACTGCTGCACGAATTTCACGCCATCCGTTGTTTGGGTTCTGTGCAACTGTCTTTCCCGGTTTCTCGTTTTTGGCAACCTGCTTTTTATCTTTCGAATTACACGAAAAAAGAACAATCAGAAGCAATACTATTGAGAGAATCTTTCTCATTTAATTTGTGTAATTGTTATTTTAACATCGTTAAACGGTCGATTATTTTTATCGGTTTTTAGTGCAGCAATTTTATCAATTACGTCGAATCCCGAAATGCATTCGCCAAAAATGGTATATTTTCCGTCTAAATCGGGGTAACCGCCAATGGTTGTATATGCAGTGCGCTGTGCTTCAGTAAACTCAATTGTACCGGGTTGCAGTTTATATTCGCTTTCAATTTTATCTTTTACTTCTTGTGCCAGCTCTCTAAATTCTTTTACCTTTTTTTCAGCTTTCAAACGTTTTAGTTCGGCTCTTATCTCGGGAGTCAGCACGCGTCTTTTTATTTTATTTCTGATGGGGCGGTTCACAGCCATCTCCATTGTGTCGAGCTCTCCTGAGGAATATACTCTTCCTTTAACAATAAAAAACTGCGATATGTCGGACTGTTTAAACGGATTAATTTCGTCGGGTTGACGAGGTGCACAAAGTGCTCCTTTTTTATGAAAGTGGTTCGGGCGAATCTCATCGTCGACGGTTTTGTCGGGGTCACCGTATCCAATTCGTTTTCCGGGGGGTGCATTTTTCGAGCTTTTCGACCCGCCCTGAATAAGGAAATCCTGAATAACCCGATAGAAAAGTGTTCCGTTAAAATAGCCCTTATTTACCTCTTGTAAAAAAGCGTCGCGGTGCTTGGGTGTATCGTTATAAAGAAGAAATTCCATTGCCCCTAACCGGGTTGAAATTCTTACTTTCTTAGTTTGCGACCACCCAGAGATAGTAAAAACGGTAATAAAAACGAGTATAAAAAAACTTCGTGTCATAAACTATTTTACAACTTCAACTTGCATAGAGATATTGTTTACCGGCCGGTTTTGTTTGTCGGTTTTAACAGCGGCAATTTTATCTAAAACATCGAGCCCTTCAACTACCTCTCCAAAAACAGTGTATTCATCGTCGAGCGACGGATAACCGCCAATGGTTGTGTAAGCTTTCCGTGCTTCATCGGAAAAAGTAAACTGCGGGCCTGCCGCATAAATACTGTCAACACGTTCGCGTTCCTCTGCAATTCTAATATCAAAACCGGCTCTGTCGTTCTTCTTTTTAAACTCAATAATTTCGTCTTTCATTGCGCTTAGGTGCTTGTTCATCAGCTCGTTTTTCCTTCGGTCGTTAATAATCATCTCCATCGTATCGAGTGCCTCGTTTGTATAAATTTCACCCTGAATAATATAGAATTGCGAACCGCTGGAACGTTTCTCCGGATTTGCCATGCCGCCCCTACGAGCAGCTGCCAGTGCTCCTTTTTTATGAAAATGTTTAGGATTTATTTCGGCCGGAATTGTATACCCCGGACCACCACCACCCAATATAATATTTTTCCCGGCATTGTGCGACATTGGGTCGCCACCCTGAATCATAAAATGGTTGATAACCCGATGAAAAAGAAGGTCGTTGTAGAACCCTTCATTTACCAACTTCAGAAAGTTCTTTTTATGTTTAGGTGTATCGTCATAGAGTTTCACTTTAATTTCTCCAAGTTCAGTTTTAATTGAAACCACTGTTTCGTCACTCTTTTTTTCTTTGTTGCCACACGCAATAGCAGCTATTGAAAGTGTAATCAGTAAAAAAAATACAATCCGCTTCATTCTCGAAAAATTAATTAAATTGAAAAATTATTTATGAATTGTGGCAAAGATAAAAAATAAACTATGAACAAATTCTTCGTTTTATTACCGGTTATCGTTTTTTTTATATCGTGCAAGTTTACAAATAAAAATCACCGGGAAACTCCGGTTATTGCCAAAGTCGACACTTTTGTTATGCCTGAACCGGAGCCATTTATTAAATTGCTTCCTAAGAAACTGGAAGAAAATTCGGGAGTAATTTTTTACGATAACCTGTTTTGGACTATTAACG
>WGCT01000439.1 GCA_015493625.1 Draconibacterium sp.
ATTATTAATTTTTTTATTTAGTATAAGGAAACATATTTATGTCGGATTTGTTCAACGTTTTCGAAAAGAGTGAACGGGAGGGTTAAAAATTGTTAATTCAACACAATTGTGTAACAATCAACCTCTGTACTCGTACGCCGAAGTACTGCTTTGTATAATAACTTAAGAGGTTGATTGTTTTTTTTTAGAGGGTACAAAGTAATTTTAGGTAGGTTATTTGGTAAAAGAGGAAAGTGATGTGAACTCATTACTTTCTTCTTTTTTTTGTGATATATACTCAACCCAAATAGCTTTTCGTCCCGATATACATCGGGATTATGTTTGTTCTTTTTGCCCACAACTTCATCGAAAAATATTGTAGTAACCTGTTACAATGCAGTTTTTCGCTTCGCTGTACACAAAAATAATTTCGCCTCAATTCCCGAAAACCTATCTGAATTGAGTATACTGTGTTAAAACAAAGAAATGCGATTGTAAAATTAACCTGTCTCTCCCGATAATCTCTTTTACTTGAGACAACAATCGTTTAGAACTTTGTCAGCACATCTTTAACTGCATCTTTATGAACGGTAAATCCCATCATTTTTAGTTTTATATAATCTTCGCTAAAAAAGTAATAACCGAAATTTGGATTTCCCTCTCCCACATTGCGCGAACCCGAACTCGAATCTTTAATTAAATACCAGTCTTTCCCGGTGTTCTTATAGTTTTCGAGAATACCAATTAAGTGCATTCCGTGGTCGTCGGTAGTAGTTCCGTTCGAGAACCGGAACTGGCGTGCATCTTCATTAATATATTCCGATGGGATATCGTAATCGGGAATTAATGCACAGTTGGTTTCGCGACTAAATCCACTCTCCGAAACATCGCCGCCAATACTTACCGTGTACCCCGATTTTATTGCTTTTTTAAGAATATCCATAAAATTGTCGAGCGGAACATTGTAATACTCTTTACTGTGCCACCAGTTATCGGGAACAGAATATTCTACTTTTTGCCAATATGGTTCTTGTTTATACGAAAGAATCTCAACAAACTCATTCGGGTCAATTTTCAAATAATCTTTCAAATAGCTTTTAGGTGTATATTGCACCCCGTTAACTTCAAAATTTGTAGGAGGCACTCCAATATAATGGTTTAAAATATCCTTGATTGTTGCTAATCCTGTTTCAACATTCCACGCATTCGATGTTTTTAATGAGTTAAGGAATGCGGTCATCTCTTTTGCCATTTGTGCATGCGAATGAAATTTCCGGTTGTGTAATAATCCGGTATATTCGTTTGCCGGACATGCTCCGTATTTATTCATAATCCTTTTCACGGCATTTCCTTCCGAGCCTTCGGAGAATACCGAGTTGCCACGCTCCTCGATAAACCGGCGTGCTTTTTCAACATACTCCCAGTAAACCGTGTAAATCTCCGACAACTCTACTTTCTTTCCTGTTTGTCTGAAAATATCTGACTCGATAAACGAAGTTGTTGAAAAGCACCAACATGTTCCTGCATTTCCCTGCGATTCGGTTGGCTGGCACCACTCCGTTTTATACAAACTCCTGTCGGTGGGCAAATCAATATTCGATTGATCCATTATAAATCGCTTGTAAGGTTTCTTCGATTTTAAACTGTTGTTTACCGCATTTACATCTTTCAAAATCGATTCGTAATAGTAACCTTTCCCTTTTTCGTAAGTTATAAACTTTGCCTTACTGGTGTTGGGCTGCGCTTTTAAGGCAATAAAAGCAAAAACCAAAGCAGTGCTTATTAAAAGTCTTCTCATTATTAATTATTTTAAAAAAGTTTATTTTCCATGATTCCACCCTTGAGCTTCTAACGGAATTGCAGACCCCGCAGCAGTAACCAAATTGGCTCCCTCCGATGCCTCGGTGATGTGCCCGATAATTGTAAAATCGGGGTCGTTTTTAATTTTCTCGTAATCGTCTAACGAAATGGTAAAAAGCAATTCGTAATCTTCTCCCCCGTTTAATGCCGCCACCAATGGATTAATATTCAGCTCCTCGGCCATCGCTTTTGTCTGCTCGTCCATCGGAATTTTCTCTTCAAATAAATTACAACCCACATTCGAGTTTTTACAGAGGTGTTTTATTTCCGAAGAGAGCCCGTCGGAGATGTCAATCATCGACGTGGGTTTTATCTCCATCTTTCTGAATGCTTCAACAATATCTTTTCGCGCTTCGGGTTTTAGTTGCCGCTCTAATATGTAATCGTAGCCGGCAAGTTGAGGTTGCAAGTCAGGGTTTACTTTAAACACTTCATTCTCGCGCTCAAGCAGTTGGAGCCCCATGTATGCACCACCTAAATCGCCGGTAACACAAAGCAAATCGTTGGGTTTTGCTCCGCTGCGTAAAATTGCGTCATCTTTCTTAACTTCACCCAAAACTGTTATGCTAATTGTTAACCCGGTTAACGAACTTGTTGTGTCGCCACCCACCAAATCAACGCCGTAAGTTTCGCACGCCAAATGAATTCCGGAATACAACTCTTCAATCGCCTCAACCGAAAATTTACTCGAAATAGCAATGCTCACTGTTATCTGTTTCGGCTCGGCATTCATCGCATAAATATCCGAAAGGTTTACAACAACTGCTTTGTAGCCCAAATGCTTTAGCGGGGCGTACATTAAATTAAAATGAACTCCTTCGGTAAGTAAATCGGAAGAAACAACCACCTGTTTCTCTTTGAAATCGAGAATTGCAGCATCGTCGCCAACCCCTTTTACAGTACTTGAATTCTTTACTTTAATATCTTTTGTAATACGATCAATCAGGCCAAATTCACCCAATTCCGATATACTGGTTTGCTCTGTTTTTTTACTCATTTATTAATTTAAGACAAATTGGTATTTATATATTAAAACCTTGCTACAAAAATACCTATACTTTTATATCTTTGCAATTTAATTTTTATACTCGTAACCGGGTAATTTTTGGAAAGAAAAGTAGCGATGGAAGAACAAAATAAGCTTTTAAACGACGTAACACAGGCCGATTATAAATACGGTTTTGTTACCGATATTGAGACCGATATAATTGAGAAAGGGCTGAACGAAGATATTATCCGGCTTATTTCGAAGAAAAAGGGAGAGCCTGAATTTATGTTGAATTTCAGGTTGGAGGCTTTTAAAAAATGGGAAAAGATGGAGATGCCCGACTGGGCGTATCTGAAAATTCCGCCCATCGATTTACAGTCGATTAGTTACTACGCAGCTCCAAAAAAACAACCTAAATACGAAAGTTTAGACGAGGTTGACCCCGAATTATTAGACACATTTAACAAACTTGGCATTCCGGTTGAAGAACAAAAACACCTGGCCGGAGTTGCTGTCGATGTTGTTATGGACAGTGTTTCGGTTAAGACAACTTTTAAAGAAACACTGGCCGAAAAGGGAATTATTTTTTGCTCGTTTAGCGAAGCAGTAAAAGAGCATCCCGAGCTGGTAAAAAAATATTTAGGAAAGGCTGTGCCTGTTTCCGACAACTATTTTGCAGCGCTTAACTCGGCCGTTTTTAGCGACGGCTCGTTTTGCTACATTCCAAAAGGGGTACGCTGTCCTATGGAATTATCGACCTATTTTAGAATAAATGCTGCCAACACCGGACAATTCGAACGCACCTTAATTGTTGCCGACGACGATAGTTATGTGAGTTACCTCGAAGGTTGTACCGCGCCCATGCGCGACGAAAACCAACTGCACGCGGCAGTAGTAGAAATTATTACCATGGACCGCGCCGAGGTAAAATACTCGACTGTTCAGAACTGGTATCCGGGAAACAAAGAGGGAGTTGGCGGAATTTACAACTTTGTAACAAAACGTGGAGTTTGTCGCGGGGTTTCGTCGAAAATTAGCTGGACACAGGTTGAAACCGGCTCGGCAATTACATGGAAATATCCGAGCTGCATTTTGCTTGGCGACAATTCGGTGGGCGAATTTAACTCGGTGGCACTAACCAATAATTTTCAGCAGGCCGACACCGGCTCGAAAATGATTCATATTGGTAAAAACACAAAATCGACAATTATTTCGAAAGGAATTTCGGCAGGGAGAAGCGACAATTCGTACCGTGGATTGGTAAAAGTAATGCCCGGTGCAAAAAATTCGAGGAACTTTTCGCAGTGCGATTCGTTGTTGTTAAACGATACTTGCGGGGCGCATACATTTCCGTACATCGATGTAAGAAATAAATCGTCGGTTGTTGAGCACGAAGCAACAACATCGAAAATTGGTGAAGACCAAATTTTTTACTGCAACCAGCGAGGTATCGACACCGAAACCGCAATTGGAATGATTGTAAACGGATACGCCAAAGAGGTATTGAACAAACTTCCCATGGAATTTGCCGTTGAAGCGCAAAAACTATTACAACTAAGTTTGGAAGGCAGTGTGGGATAATTGAATTAAAGAATTGTTTTTAAAATAGATAATAAATATTGCTTCTTTATTCTTCTTTTGAAAGGGTAGGAGAAGCTTTTTTGAAAAGAGCAACGATTATGCTAAAAATAAAAAATTTATACGCATCGGTTGATGGACAGGAGATTTTAAAAGGAATTAATCTTGAGATTAAACCGGGCGAAGTACATGCAATTATGGGGCCCAACGGTTCGGGGAAAAGCACATTGGCAAACGTTTTGGCCGGGAAACAAGAGTATGAAGTAACAGCAGGAGAAGTTACTTTTTTAGGAGAAAACCTACTCGACAAAGCACCCGAAACACGCGCAAAAGACGGACTTTTTTTAAGTTTTCAATATCCGGTTGAGATTCCGGGTGTACCCATGGCAAACTTTATAAAAACGGCTGTAAACGAACATCGCGTTCACCGTGGAGAAAAAGAGCTCACTGCCGGTCAGTTTTTAAAACTGATGCGCGAAAAAATGGAGTTGGTGGAGATGAAAACAAAACTCACAAACCGCTCGGTTAACGAAGGTTTCTCGGGTGGAGAGAAAAAGAAAAACGAAATTTTCCAGATGGCAATGTTAGAACCAAAACTGGCCATTCTCGACGAAACCGATTCGGGATTAGACATCGATGCACTCAGAACCGTTGCCAACGGTGTGAATGCACTGAAATCGCCCGAAACTTCGTCGATTGTTATTACTCACTACCAGCGGTTGTTAGATTATATTGTGCCCGACTTTGTACATATTTTGTACCATGGGAAAATTGTAAAAACAGCCGGGAAAGAGCTGGCTCTTGAGTTGGAAGAGAAAGGATACGACTGGATAAAATCTGAAAAGGGAAATTAAATGAGTGTTTTAGTCGAAAAAGCGGATTTGTCTCTAAAATATATTGCCCATTACAACAAGGTGAAAGAGACTCTTTTTGAGGGGTCGCCCGATGTTTTAAATGCGCAGCGGAAAAAAGCATTTCAGGATTTTGTGATGCAGGGAATTCCTACGAACAAAAACGAAAAATACAAATACACCAATTTGCATCCTCATTTTTTGCCCAATTTTAGTTTTATTCATCAAAAAGAGGCGCAAAAAACCGACCCGAATGCAATTTTTCATTGCGATGTTCCACAGCTCGATTCGTATGTAAAGACCACAACAAACGGATGGTTTAACGAAAGTAAAACAGAAGGAGATTTGCCGGAAGGAGTGATTTTGGAAAGTCTGGAGAAAATGATGAAAGAACAGCCCGGGCTCGTAGAAAAATATTATGCTAAAATTGCAAAATCCGACACCGATGCAATGGTGGCGTTAAATACTGCATTTGCCAAAGATGGCTATTTCCTTTATGTTCCTAAGAATGTAGTTTGCGAGCAACCCATTCAACTCATCAACTTTTTAGAAGCCCCAAAAGATTCGTTTGTAACACAACGCAATCTGGTTGTTCTGGAACAGGGTGCCGATGTAAAGCTAATTTTATGCGACCACACCCTGAATTTGAATCGTTATTTGTGTAATGCGGTTACCGAGATTTTTGTGGGTGAGAATGCAAATCTCGACTATTATACACTTCAGAATCAGCACAATAGAACAGCAAACATCAGCTCTGTTTTTGTTCAACAAGAGAGAGATTCGGTAGTAACTTCGCATACTTCATCGTTTCATGGCGGGTTAATTCGCAACAATATGGAATTTGTTTTGAATGGCGAAAACACCGAAGCAAATGTATTTGGAATGGCTTTTCTCGACAAAAAACAACATGTCGATAATTTCACACAAATTATTCATAAAAAGCCAAATGGGCGAAGCAATCAGGTTTATAAAAATGTACTCGACAACGAAGCAACCGGAGCCTTTTCGGGGTTAATTCATGTGGTTCGCGATGCACAAAATACGAATGCTTTTCAGCAAAACAATAACCTGCTTTTGTCCGACACAGCAACCATGCAAACCAAACCGCAACTTATTATTGATGCCGACGACGTAAAATGCAGTCACGGTGCAACTGTTGGTCAGATTGACGAGGAAGCACTGTTCTATTTACGTGCCCGCGGAATTAACGAAGATAAAGCGCGGCTGATGATGATGAATGCTTTTATGCACGAAGTGGTGCGCAAAATTTCGGTTGAAGCCCTGCGCGACCGCATCGACGAACTGGTAGAACGCCGTCTGAATGGCGAAGTTGCCAAATGCCACGAATGTGCTTACCAGTGCGAAGTGTAACGCCAACACATTACAAAACGGCACAAGAAAAACCAGATAGTTGTACTATTTGGTTTTTTTAATTCCATTTTGTAGCTCTACTGTTGGGGTTGTATATTCAACAAAAATATCATCGTTCATTTAGAAATAAACATCTACTAAGATTACAAAATCTTTTGCACCTTTGCATTGTTGAGCAGGTAAACTTAAGTACCAACTCAAAAAAATAAAAACATGGGTTACGACATAAAAAAATTAAGACAGAATTTTCCTGTATTAAGCCGGCAGGTTTATAACAAACCGTTGGTTTACCTCGACAGTGCGGCATCGGCACAAAAACCGGTGCAGGTTTTATTGAAGGAGGAACAACTTTATAACAACTACTACGGAAATATTCACCGGGCAGCACATTTTATGGCCGATCAGGCAACGGCAGATTTCGAGGCGGTGCGCGATAAGATACAGAAGTTTATTCATGCTGAATTCCGGGAGGAGATTATTTTTACAAAGGGAACAACCGAAAGTATTAACCTGGTAGCCAGCTCGTTTTGTGAAAAGTTTTTATCTGCCGGCGACGAGATAATTGTTTCGGAAATGGAACACCACTCCAACATTGTTCCGTGGCAACTGGCCGCTCAACGAAAAGGGGCAAAAGTGGTTAAACTGCCGTTTACCGACAATGGAGATTTACGAATAGAAAAGCTTCCCGAACTTATTAATCCGAAAACAAAACTAATTGCTGTTGCACACATTTCGAACGTTTTGGGAACAATAAATCCAATTACGGAGATTGTGAAAATTGCTCACACAAACGGAGTGGCTGTTTTGGTCGATGGCGCACAAGCAGTGCCACATCTTACAATTGATGTGCAGGAATTGGATGCCGATTTTTATGCATTCTCGGCACATAAACTTTATGGGCCAAATGGCGTTGGCGTTTTATACGGCAAAAAAAAGTGGCTCGATAAAATGCCTCCTTATCAGGGTGGAGGCGAAATGATTTCGGAAGTGTCGTTCGAAAAAACAACATTTAACGAACTGCCTTATAAATTTGAAGCGGGCACGCCAAACATTACCAGTGTAATTGCATTTGGAGCTGCCATCGATTTTGTTTTAGAAACCGGATTGGAGAATATTGCCAATTGGGAACACAAACTTTTAACTTATGCAACTTCAAAAATAAAAGAGATTGAAGGGGTGAAAATTTATGGCGAGGCGAATAGAAAATCGAGTGTAATTTCGTTTAATATTGAAGGAGTTCATGCATACGATTTAGGAATGCTGCTCGATAAAATGGGAATTGCCCTGCGCACCGGCCACCATTGCGCCGACACGGTAATGCAACACTTTGGAATACAGAGTACAGCACGCATTTCGTTTGCCATGTACAACACAAAAGAGGAGGTTGATGTTTTTATTCGTTCATTAAAAAAGGTTCGGATGATGTTTAAATAACCTCCTATTCTCCTCTTTCCATTGCCACTTTCAATCGCTGAATCTGGTCGGGATTTCCCAAAACAAAAAGCTGGTCGTTGCGCGAAAGAATCATTTGCGGATCGGGATTAAAAACATAACGGGCACCACTAATTTTAACGCCTATAATATTGGCTCCCGACATTTCGCGCACTCTTAATTCGGAAATAGATTTACCGATATAACAGGGTGCTAAATTTTTACACGAAAGTTCTTCGAGATTCACATCCTGTGTTTTTTGCAACAAAATGTATTCAACAAATTCCACCACATCGGGCTGATGAACTAACTTAGCCATTCGTTGCCCGCCAATTCGTTCGGGCATAATTACGTTGCTGGCACCCGCCCTTTTCAGTTTCATTTGCGATTCCAGCTCCGATGCACGACTAATTACTGTTAATCCGGGATTCATACTTCGTGCCGTTAATACTACAAAAACATTGTCGGCATCGTTTGGTGTGGTTGCAATTAAAGCGCGTGCCGAATGAATTTTAACTTGTGACAAAATCTCTTCGTGAGTTGCATCGCCTTTTAAATAGAGTAAATCGGGGTTTTCACGAATCCGCGAAATAACATTGTCGCGCTTGTCGACAATTACAAATTTTACTCCATGTTCGGCCAGCTCCATGGCGGCCTGCTCGCCATTACGTCCGTAACCAACAATAATAACGTGGTCTTTCAGTTTTGCAATTTTTTTGTCCACTTTGTATGTTTTTATATAATTTGCCAATTCGCCATCGAAAACAAAACGAGCCAGATTCGAGCCCACATAAGCAAAACTTCCTAAACTCGAAACAATTAGTACAATTGTAAAAATTTTACCCAAATTAGTTAACGGTGCGCCAACCTCTTTAAACCCAACTGTTGAAATGGTTATAAATGTCATGTAAATGCTGTCGAGGAAATTTAAATCTTCGAGATAATGGTATCCAACGGTTCCAAAAGTTACTATCGACACCAAAAGGAGAATACCAATTTTTAACGTTTTGCTCGAAACTTCATGAAATTTATTGTATTGATCCATTCGTTAAACTGTTGTGTTTTTTACAATTTTCACCCCTATTTGGCAATTTAAGCATTTTTTCTGTTTGCAATATATATTTTTAAGTTGAAGTAACGACTGCGTTTCGAATGCCGAGTGCGTTTCAATACCCAGTTTTTTCCAATTTGTTAGTATCGAATTATGCTCGGGTGGCAGTTGTTCGAGAAATTCCAAAGCCCGGTTTTTTAACTGCTCCCGGTTTTGTTTTTCGCCATAAACAAAAAGAAATGGAACTATAACGTTTATTATTAGTGCATTAATCGACTGCTCGCCCAAAGTTTTCTTCGAATTTCGTTTCGATAATTTATTAAAATTATAATGCGAGTTCCAGTATTCCGAAGCGCTCACATCGAACAGCTCTTTCAGTTCATTAATATTCTCTATTTCAATTATTTTCGAAAATAGCCCGTGCGAACGGTAAATCAATGCTGCCATTTGCGAAATTCGTATGGTCGGGAAATTCCCCGGCCGCAGTCGCATAAATTTCCAAAGATGACTTTCCACCGCATTTAAATTGTACTTTTTATACAAAAATGAATACTCGTTCCGGAGCTGAAGAAAATAGCTGTCGCCAAGCAACTCTTTATTTAGCAGTCCGGAACTGCCAAACAAAAGAGCCTCTAATTGCAACAAATTATTTTTGTGTTTGGCAAGAATTTTTAACGGCAGTGCTTTTGCCAGCAATTCAAAAGGAACGGCATTAACTTTAAACCCGAACATTTTTGCCAACACCTGATAAAACGTCTCATTCCAGTCGTTGTTGTTTTGTTCGAGCCGTTGAATAATTTCGCCGGTTTTATTTTCAAGTCGTTCAACCATTAAACGGTTAAACCCAAGTTGCAAGACCACAGGATCGATTTTATGAAACTGGTTCTGACAGGCAATCCACGTTTGTGCAAGTAATAAACTTTGGTAATTTATTCGCAAATGGTCGGGGTAAGTTAAAACAAGTGTCGGAATTTTCTCATTGTTTTCGCGCCTCACCTCCTTGTCGTTAACCTCAACAACATGCAAAATAACACTGTCGTAGGCTTTGTCGGTTTGATGTTTGTGTCTCTCCCAGTCCGACGAATTTTTATGAATTTCAACATTCCCTGCCCAAACAGTATCGCCAATTTTTATTCGGGCATTAAAAAAATCGGGACCCGAGTTACTATTGCGTTGCCCGGGGTTTAAAACCTCAACAGCTTCGCCGGAAGTTGTTTGATTGTTTTTGGTAAAAAAAAGTTTGTTTTCCCAGACATACTGGAGAAACTCTTCGGGTAAATTATTCGGGGCGACCATAATTTATTCATTTTTTTTGTTCCGAATAAATATAGTGAAAATTGTTTAATCCCGAAATCGTTGCAAAATACCGTATAACCCGAAAAGCTAAATGTATTGAGCGAATGTAGCCATCGAAAGCCCTATCGAACTTTCAACAACTTCAATTCTGAAATTTATTGATTTAGAATAAATCGCCACGGTTTGTTTACCCAGGGCTCGCCGGCATAATCAATTCCAACGCGTTTTGCGGTTGAGTATTTTGGTTCAATTCCCGACTCTTCGACCCACAACTTATTGGAAGTAAAAAGGGTTTCGCCATAAAAAGATTTATCGAGTTGCAACTCTTTTCCAACTTTTCCCGGGCCAAAAATAGTATCAATTCCCCGAATTAGTACTGCCGACGGATTCTCTTTCTCGCTGGTAACAAAATTAAGCATCCAATACATTCCATAAATCAGATAAACATAAATAACACCACCTTCAGCAAACATTATTTCGGTACGTTTTGTTCTTCCTTTGTTGGCATGGCAGGCACGGTCGTTGCCTCCCCGATACGCTTCGGTTTCGGAAATTGTGTATCGTTTAATTTTATTATTGTTAAAACGCCTCACTAATGTTTTCCCAATCAGGTCGGGAGCCACTTCTAAAACATCGCGTTTAAAAAAGTCGGATGTAAGCCGGTTGTTCATAGG
>WGCT01000440.1 GCA_015493625.1 Draconibacterium sp.
TTATATGAGTTGGAGCCTCACAATTTTTGTGTTTATTATGTTTCCCATTGCCGGTGCAATTATTGGACGAATTGGGAAAAGTCTGAAAAAAGAGTCGCGGAAAGGACAAGATAAAATGGGCGAAATCCTTTCGATTGTGGAGGAAGACCTTTCGGGATTGCGCGTAATAAAATCGTTCAATGCCGAAAAAACTGCACAAAAGCGTTTCGATAAAGAGAACGGGAACTATTTCCGAATTATGAACCAATTGATGTGGCGCCGCTACCTGGCACACCCAACCAGCGAGTTTCTCGGAACAGTGGTTATTATGTTTGTTCTTTGGTACGGCGGCCAACTTATTTTAAACGATAATAGCTCGCTCGATGCGGCAGGATTTATTGTCTATCTTATCCTGTTTTACAGTATTATTAATCCGGCAAAAGCTTTTTCTACTGCGCTTTACAGCATCGAAAAAGGGCTGGCATCGATGGATAGAATTGATAAAATTCTTATGGCCAATTCGGAAATTGTTGATAAAGAAAATGCTTTCGAAATTAAGTCATTCGAAAAAGAGATTATTTACGATAATGTTTCGTTTGCCTACAACGCTACACCTGTTCTTAAAAATATTTCGCTGAACATAAAGAAAGGGACAACCATCGCATTTGTAGGCCAGTCGGGTGGGGGGAAAACAACGCTTGTCGATTTGCTTCCCCGTTTCTGGGATGTTTCGTCGGGCAAAATTACCATCGACGGGCACGACCTGCGCGATCTGAAAATGAAAAACCTGCGCAACCTGATTGGCAATGTAAATCAGGAACCCATTTTATTTAACGACACATTTTTTAATAACATCGCATTTGGGGTTGAAAATGCAAAAACCGAAGATGTAGTAAACGCCGCTAAAATTGCCAATGCCCACAACTTTATTATGAGCAGCGACAACGGTTACGACACAAAAATTGGAGATCGTGGCGATAAACTCTCGGGTGGACAAAAACAGCGGATTTCAATTGCACGGGCAGTGTTAAACAACCCACCCATTTTAATTCTCGACGAGGCAACCTCGGCCCTCGATACCGAATCGGAGAAACTGGTGCAGGAAGCACTTGGTAATCTAATGAAAAACAGAACTTCGCTGGTTATCGCTCACCGTCTTTCGACCATTAAAAATGCCGACCTGATTTGTGTACTTCACGAAGGAGAAATTATAGAACAGGGAACGCACAACGAGCTTTTAAAAATAAGCGGACGGTATAAAAAACTTCACGAAATGCAGATGTTTTAACACCATTTTTGAATTATTACGGCAGATTAAATCTAAAAATCAACATTCTGCCAAAGGCACACCTTCGTGGTTAATCATCATTCAGAAATTAATATTGGAAGTGTAATTTACGATGTGTTAATAAAAGGCACCTGTGAATAAGAAAACAAATAATTATGTTGGTTTAGAAGTAATTGTTCTGTTACTTTGTTCTAAAATGTGTCGAGGCAAGAAAAATATTATTTCTATTTTGTTGGCAGCAATTCTGCTAATGCCGATTATCATTAAGTTTGCCGACGGCCAATTTCATCATCATCACCATTATTCCAATTTTTCGGCAAATTCTTTAACATTTGAGGATTATCATAAAAATTGTCCGATAGCATCGTTCGAATATTCTCTCTTCCAGTCGAATATAGTTAACTATGAACCCGGGAAATATTTTACTGCCGATAGATTAACGGTATTGCAACCCAAAGAATCACTATCTAATTATTTCGATTATTCCTTTTTATTGCGAGCACCACCCGCTGTGTAAAATCTATTTCAATTCCCTTACTCTGTAAATACTTCTATTAAATGGGGTTACTTGCTAATACCTATTAATTCTGTCAGCTAAACAGGCTGTGTAAAATAGGGTTGTCCTTTGTCGTTGGATTTATCAAACGACAAAGAGTTAAGAGGAACAAAAGGGCTTTTAGCCCTGAATATTTATGAGTTGGACTAAAGTCTAGCAATGAGGTAATTTATAATCCGTCCGATAAATTGGACGGCAAACGATAATTTCCACAAGTATACACAACTAATTAGTAAACAGTTTTTTGTAACGGACAGAAAACAAACAATAATAATATGAGAAAAATAGTTTTAATGATTTTTGCATTGGCTGTATTGATAAAAGCCGGTGCACAAAATAAAATATCGGGAAGAGTAACCGACGATGAGAACCTTCCGCTTATTGGTGCAAATGTTTACCTTCCCGAATTAAATAAAGGTACAATTACAAACCGGCAGGGCGAATTCTTAATTTTGGGATTGCCTGCAAAAAAAATAAAAATACAGTTTTCGTTTGTGGGGTACAACAACTCTATTAAAACTGTAAATCTTTTGCATGGCGATACGATACTATATATCACACTCAGCAAAGAAATTGTACAATCGCAAGAGGTTGTAGTCTCTGGCGTAACTATTGGTGCACAACACGAAAATGCGATTAAAATAGATGTGATGCGCAGTCGTGATATTTTGCTTTCAGGTACTCCTAATTTTATGGAGTCGTTGACAAAAGTCCCCGGTGTAGATATGATTTCGAAGGGACAAGGAATTTCTAAACCGGTAATTCGTGGTCTTTCAATGAACAATATTTTGGTAATGAACAACGGAATTAGAATTGAAAATTATCAATTTAGCGAAGACCATCCGTTAGGAATCGACGGGAATAGTGTTGGACGGGTTGAAATTATTAAGGGCCCGGCATCGTTACTTTTTGGGTCCGATGCCATTGGCGGAGTACTAAATTTTATAAAAGAGCAACCTGCGCCAACGGGAAAGATAGAGGGCGATTACGAAATGCAACTGCACTCGAATACACTTGGTATTGACAACAGCCTTGGGGTAAAAGGCGCATCGGAGCATTTTTTTGGAGGATTGCGGCTAAGTACTAAAAATAATGCCGACTACATTCAGGGCGATGGAAATTTTGTTCCTAACAGCCGGTTTAACGAAGTAACTTTTAACTCGAATTTTGGTTTTACTGGAAAAGTTGGAACAGCAAAATTATTTTACGATAATTTCAGCCAAAACCTTGGCATTACTGCACCACCGGTAATATCGCTAATTAAAGACAGAGGACGAAAAACTGAAATTTGGTTTCAAGATTTAAATCACCAGATGATTTCGTCGGAAAATAACATCTACATTGGAAAGTTAAAATGGGTAATTAATGGGGGGTGGCAACAGGCGTTGCGAAAACTAAAAACTACGCTCGAAGTTCCGGTTATTGAAATGCGGCTCAATACACTCACGTACGAATCGAAACTTTATTTCCCTACAACAAAAAAAACGCAGTATATTTTCGGAGTACAGGGAATGGTACAAAATAACCGGAATCTGAATAATCGTTTATCGCAATTTCTTCCCGATGCCGACATCAGCAACGTTGGCGTTGTAGCACTGGCAAAGTATGCTTTTAACGATAACCTTAAAATGCAAGGAGGACTGCGTTTCGATACCAACAAAACAGAAACAATTGAATCGACAACCGGGATACAAAATGGGAATGCTGCTCAGGTATCAAATCAATCATCAAATTTTTCCGGTTCTTTGGGATTAACCTGGCGACCGGCTGAAAAGATTAATTTCAGACTTAATCTTGCAAAAGCTTATCGTGTGCCAAA
>WGCT01000441.1 GCA_015493625.1 Draconibacterium sp.
AAAAAGGGAAAAAGAATTATTTTCTTATTATTGCCGGGTAAATTGGTTTTCTAAAAAAATAATACTAAAAACAGTTCATTTTCGTTGAGTTAATACGAATTAAACTGAAACTACATTTTATGAATAATTTTTTCAATACACAGCGTATTCTTGATTTAATTTGGAAACGCAAATTTCATTTTATTATAATTGGTGCAATTGCCATTGTTTTGTCGGGCATATTTTCGGGGCCCACTTTTATTCGACCGAAATTTAAGTCAATGGCACGTATTTATCCAACCAATTTGTCGGAACTGAGCGAGGAGTCGAATACAGAGCAGATGCTGGAAATTATTAATTCGAACGACATAAAATTTCGAATGTTCGATGCTTTCCGATTAGACACCGTTTATGGAATTGACAAAGCCAGCCCACACTACATTTCGTATATGTTAGATATTTATGGCGAAAATGTAACAACACGTAAAACCGAATTTGAAACAGTTGAAATTAAAGTGCTCGATTACCTTCCACAGCGTGCTGCCGATATGTGCGACTCGATAATTCATTTCTACAATAAAAAGGTTGGCGAAATTCATAAAGCAAAAGATTTAGAAATGGTCGTAATTTCGAATAAATTGCTTACAAAAAAGCATGAGGAGATTGACTCATTGACCAGCCAACTTAACACAATCAGAAAAGAGTCGGGAATAATTAATTTTAACGAACAAGTTCCCGAAGTAACCAGAGGTTATATGTCGGCGCTGGCAACCGGAAAGGGAAGTTCCTCGTCTGACACAAAAAAAATAAAGAAGCTTTACGATAGTCTTACTGAAAAAGGGACAGAAGCACTTTGGATTGAAAAACAATTTAATTCGTCAATTCGTCAGCTCGATTCGTTAAAAAGGATGCACGATATTTATCAGGCTGAATATGAAAAAAATATTACTTACTCGCACATTGTCGAGAATCCTTTTCCTGCCGATAAAAAATCGTATCCTGTGCGTTGGTTAATTGTTGCTTTCGCCACAATTTCAGCTATTTTTATGGCATTACTGGTTTTTTTGGTTTTAGATTATCGAAAAGAAGAGTAGCCACCGGTGATTCGGAATAACTTCATAAAAACTTCTCTGTTTTATCTCATCTCAATAAGTTTTATTTTATTGAATTTGTGGTTTATTGTGCAGAAAAACTTACTTGTTATTAATGTACTCCCTTTTGTTTTTGTACTTGTTTTGTTGGTAATTTTTTCGTTCGATACAATTATTTATCTCGTTGTATTTTTTGCCCCACTCTCCATTCCACTACGCGATGTAATGCCAAATCTTGGGTTCGATATGTATCTGCCAACCGAGCCACTTCTTTTTGGGTTGCTTATTTTGTTTATAATGAAAATTCTTCACGAAAGAAATTTCGACAAAAGAATTTTGCTTCATCCGGTTTCGCTGGCCATTTACGTAAATTTATTCTGGATTTTATTAACAAGCATAACCAGTACAATGCCGGTTGTTTCAATAAAGTTTTTATTATCGCGAGTTTGGTTTATTGTGGGGCTTTATTTGTTAACAACAAAACTTTTCAGCAACAAAAAAAACATCGAAAAATATGTGTGGCTCTACTTAATTTCGTTATCAATTGTAGTAATTTATTCCACTATACGCCATTTAAGCTACGGCCTTTGGGATAAACAGGCGGCACACTTTGTTGTTACACCGTTTTATAACGACCACACTTCGTACGGTGCCGTATTAGCCATGTATTTACCGTTTGTTGTTCTTTTCTCTTTCAACAATTTTTTGTCGAAAAGATTAAAATTGGTTGCATTTGGTTTTTTATTAATCGTTTTTCTCGGATTTATATTGTCGTATGCACGGGCTGCCTGGTTAAGTATAATTGTAGCATTTGGCGTTTGGGTAGTAGTTAAACTAAAAATAAGGTTTAAACCAATTTTTATTGTGTCAGTTTCGGTAATTACTCTGTTTCTGCTTTTTCAGTCGCAAATTTTAATGAAACTGGAACAGAACTCCAAACAGTCGTCGGCAAATTTTATGACCCACATTTCGTCGATGTCGAATATAACTACCGATGCCTCGAACCTCGAAAGAATTAACCGGTGGAGTTGTGCACTCAGAATGTTTGCCGACAAACCGGTATTTGGATACGGCCCCGGAACATATATGTTTAAATATGCACCCTACCAATTAAAACGCGACCGTACAATAATAAGTACAAATTCAGGAAACCGGGGAAATGCTCACAGCGAATATCTTGGGCCACTTGCCGAATCGGGGGCATTAGGATTGCTGACTTTCTTGCTCATTATCGGAGTGGTTATTTATACTGCTGTTCACACCTATTCGCGTTTAACCGATAAACGATTAAAGTCACTTGTTCTTGCCGCCTTGGTTAGCTTGGTTACTTACTATGTTCACGGATTTCTGAATAATTTTCTCGATACCGATAAACTTTCGGTACCTTTTTGGGGATTTACAGCAATAATTGTTGCTCTCGATATCTATTCGCGCGACGAAAAAAACAAGCCGGTTAAATAGGTTTTTCTTCGACCTTTTCAAAGTTTTTAAAAATGAGGATAATTAAAAGTAATGGGAATGGACATAATATTATTTAAAATACTAATAGGTTTAAGCCTTGTATTGTTTGCTATACCTAAGAAATTTCAATTTCATTTTACTACACTAACTCAATCTGCGATAATTGTAATCAGTAGCTTTTGGGCGGTAAGTGCTTTCGGACTTACAGAAAAATTAACTTTACCTTTTATGCCTTTATTGGGGCATACTATAAATATAGAAATTGATAAACTATCTGCCTTTTTTATTTTGGTCGTTAATTTTACAGTTCTTACAGGATTAATTTATTCCAAAGGCTATTTACAGTCTTATTTCAAAACTAAAAGCAAAACCGAATTGGCTTGGCATTATTTTAATTTTGCTTGGCTACATATTTCAATGCTTTTGGTTGTGATGCTTCGCGATGCTTTAGCTTTTCTTATTATTTGGGAAATTATGTCGCTATCGTCATTTTTCTTGGTTATTTTCGAAAGCGAGAAAAAAGAAACCGTAAAAATTGGCATCAAATACTTGATACAGATGCATATTGGAGTTGTTTTTCTGATGCTAGCTTTTATCTGGGCTTATGTTCAAACAGGAGCGGCTTTTAGTTTCGATGGACTTTCTGT
>WGCT01000442.1 GCA_015493625.1 Draconibacterium sp.
AATCGCTGTGTAAGTTTTTCTTACACAGTTGGTTGATTTTTTTATTAACAATTCAGTTGCGGATTTAAGGTGATAATAAATAAACTGAAAAGAATCGAAAAAATAGCAAGTTGCAGTCCCACACTGGCGCAGATTAGTCCCATAGGGATTTCTACGAAATAATCTGTGCTTATCACTAATCATTAAGCAAAATCCACCAAGCAAGCTGTATTTTTCAACCCGAGCCAACCACAACAAAAAACTAAAATATATCTATAAAATTAGGTAGAGAAGAAAACAAGATATTTCTAAAGAATAACGGCACGGATTACAAATTCGCGCCAGCGAGGGAGAGTGGAAAATGTAAACAGCGTCCCCCTTTATAAATAAGAAGAACGCTGTTTATAATCTGTTCTTGGCAAATAAAGTTAGCACCAAAATTACACGTCAAACTCTTTTACCCAAAAATCATGCTTATTGCAAAAACTTGTAGCATAAAGCTTACCGGAGAAACCTGTCGGGAGTTCAAATGTAGATTCGGCTTTACCATCGTCGCCCGAAAAAGTTTTTGAACCAATCATTGTGCCGGCTTTATCGACCAATGTGTGCCTAACAATGTAATGGGCATTGCTCATACCGTGTGCCGTTAACAAAGTAACTTTATTGCCATTAACCGTAACAATTGGAACATGGCTTCCTGCTTTTCCTTCCCATTTCCCTTGACTCTCTTCAGTGAAAACTAATCCGGGCAAATTAATACTTTTCTTTTTCTCCGATTCTGATTTTGCAAATACCGATGCTGAAACCATTGCTGCCGAAGCCAATAAAGCTCCTTTTCTAATAAAACTTCTTCTGTCTTTCATAACTTTTTTTTTATCTAACTTTAATACATTTAAAACAACTCGTTAAGAGAATTGTTTAATATTTTTACAAATGTGGTAAAATGAGAATAACAATAAACTATATTTGTATTGAACTATATTTAGAATTATCGGTTGTATTTATAAATTAAAAAGAATATTATGGCAGACAGAATTTCAGATCCTATAGGACGATTAATGGGACTTCGTTATAAGTCGCATCCCTGGCACGGAGTTCATATTGGCGACGAGGCTCCCAAAGAGTTAACCGCTTTTATAGAAGTAGTATCTACCGATACGGTAAAATACGAGATTGACAAAGACAGTGGTTATTTGCGAATCGACCGTCCACAAAAGTTTTCGAATGTTGTTCCTGCGCTTTACGGATTTATTCCTCAAACATTCTGCGGTAAAAAAATAGGTGATTATTGTAGTAAAAAAACTGGTCGTGCAGGAATTATGGGCGATGGCGACCCCATTGATATTTGCGTTTTAACCGAAAAAAATATTGCCCACGGCGATTTGCTCGTTAATGCGCGTCCCATTGGAGGGTTTCGTATGATTGACGGAAAACAGGCCGACGATAAAATTATTGCCGTTTTACGAAACGATACAGTTTATGGAGAGATGAAAGATATTAGCGATGTACCGGGCATTGTAATAAAACGGTTAGAGCACTACTTTTTAACCTATAAAGATATGCCGGGGCAAGAGAGTGATACCGAAATTACTGCTACTTATGGTGCCGAAGAAGCTTTGGAAGTAATTCAGGCGTCGATTGACGATTACAACCATAAATTTGCCAATTTAGGTACGTTATTACCATAAAAAAAGGAGGCTGTTTTTGCCTCCTTTTTTTATTCTCTTTGTAACTTACATTCAGACTTCCCCAAAAACTAATGGATTAAGTATATTATTTGTCTCCCGACACTTTTACTCGTTTCCCGTCAACCAGTTCCATCTCGTAGGTTTCTCCATCTTTTGTAACAGAAAATTTTTGACTGCATTCGAATGTTGCACCACACTCAATTTTTTCGGGTGCCTTACCATAATTAATGGTAATTTCAGTTCCGTCGCCTTTTACAACTTTTACAGCTCCTGCTTGTATTTTTAACTCGCACGCTTTAACAACCAACAGTGGTCTTAAAATTTTGCGTGAATACGATATTTTTTCATCGCCAACAATTTTCTCCACCTCGGTTGTTCCGGTAACTTTAAAAATATTGTCTTCCCGGGTTTTGCGCGTATCCAATCCGCAAAGCCAGTGTACTTCCCTTTGATAGTTGCGCGTAATTGTTACTTCAACTCCCTCGTTGTTTAACCTTGCAATGGTCATTTCGCCTTTAATGTTGTAGTTCCCTTTTCCACGAACTATTGTTTTTGTTCCGTTAAAAGTTACACCATTCCGGGTAAAATTATCGTAAGTAATTGTTTTTTTACGAACACCGTTTTTATCGTTTGGTTTTAGATATTCAATTATAATTGTCCCCTCTTTGTCGCAATTACCGGTAAATTCAAGAGTAACAAAAATTTTGTTTCCCTGCTCAACTTTCGTTTTTTTATCCCAACAATGGTTGTCGGTAATTTCGGCCGATTTAAACATCGAGAAACCGGTGTCGCCCCAAAACAGGCCGTCATCAACATCGTTTAAAAGAGTGGCAAAATCAATATCGGCAATAACCTCATCGGTAACAGTAGCAAGGGCTTCGTTATCTATTTCCGAAGTGTTCTTTGTAACCTCCTTTTGGCACGAAACCATAATAAAAAGGGCTACAATTAATG
>WGCT01000443.1 GCA_015493625.1 Draconibacterium sp.
AGATGTGTATAAGAGACAGATTTTAAAACGAGTTAAGAAATGAATAAATTATTCTCCTGTTTTATCAGGCAAAAATTGCTACTGCTTTTTCTGATTCTCAGTTCTTTTTTATCAAAGGCACAAAATCATTCCGAACGTTTTACCACACTCGATGCACTGCATTACGCTTTCGAAATACACCTGAACGACACGACAAACCGGATTGAAGGAAAAACAATTGCCACAATAAAACTGTTAAAACCCACAAACAATATCGTTTTAGACTTTGTAAACTTTAACGATTCCACAAAAATGGGAATGATTGTTTCTTCGGTGACTGAAAACGGGAATCAGTTACAATTCAGTCATAAAAAAAACAGGTTAACTATTCAGCTCACACAAAAATTAATCGATAAAAAAGAGGTGTCGCTCGAAATAAATTATTCGGGCATTCCTGCCGACGGGCTGATTATTTCGAAGAACAAATTTGGCGATCGCACTTTTTTCGGCGACAACTGGCCCAATCGCGCACGCTTTTGGCTTCCCACTATCGACCACCCGTCGGACAAAGCTACGCTGGAGTTTTTAGTTTATGCCCCCAACTGTTATCAGGTTGTTTCGAATGGCGTTTTAGTTGAAAAGACGAATAGTACAACCGGTACAATACTTACTCACTGGAAAGAGAGCGTACCCCTTGCAACAAAGCTGATGGTAATTGGCGTAGCACGGTTTGCCGTTCAATACAGTGGTTCATATCGAAATATTCCGGTAAGTAAATGGGTGTTTCCACAAAACAGGGAGATTGGTTTTGCCGACTACTCGTTCGACAAAAAAGCATTGAAATTTTATTCGGAACGAATTGGCCGTTACTCGTACGAAAAGCTGGCACACGTTCAGTCGAAAACCCGTTATGGAGGGATGGAAAATGCAAGTTGTATTTTTTATTCCGAACGGTCGGTAAACGGCAACAACAGCGATGAGGCACTCTTTGCTCACGAAACGGCTCACCAGTGGTTTGGCAATTCGGTAACAGAACAAAACTGGCACCACATTTGGCTTAGCGAAGGTTTTGCCACCTACCTCACACATATTTACAACCAGCATTTCCACGGCGAAAATTTTTTTAGAGACGAGATGAAAAACGATAGGCGGCGTGTTATTGCCTATTCGAAACGCAATTTTGCACCCATTATCGACACAACCGTAACCAACTACAACCGGTTGTTAAATGCCAATTCGTACCAAAAAGCAAGTTGGTTTTTACATATGTTGCGCGAAAAACTGGGCGATAAAATTTTCTTTGCCGGGCTTCAGTCGTACTACAACGTTTATAAAAACTCCACTGCTCTCACTGCCGATTTCAGGAAAATTATGGAAATGGAAAGCGGAGAAAATTTAAGTACGTTTTTTCATCAGTGGTTGTGGCAATCTGGGCAACCACAAATTCAGGTTAGTTTTAAACAGAAAGCTGAAAACAAAGTACGTTTCGACATAAAACAGGTGCAACCCAATTATTTTTTCACCTTTCCACTCGAAATTGAAATTCAATATAAAAACGGAGAGACTGAGTTAAAATCGATAACAATAAAAGATCGCGAAACGGTTTACTCAACTTCGGCTAGAGGGAAAATAGAATCGATAATAATAGATCCGAAAACAAAATTACTTTTCGAATTACTTCAATAAAAATGAGAGCAAAAAATATTTTCATAATTTTCACATTGTTATTAACCACCTTTTTTAGTAACGCACAAAAAACCATCGACATTAGCGGCACGTGGAATGTTCAGTTGGGAGACCATCGCAATATAAACTCAACCGGACAGCAAATAAAATTGCCCGGTAGTTTAGCCGAAGCCGGGTTGGGTAAAAAAACATTAGGGTCCGATTTTGGTATCCTCACTCCCACCTATAAATATATTGGAGTAGCTTGGTATCAGCAAGAAATAGAAATTCCTGAAAGCTGGAAAGACAAAACCATTTCGGTTTTTCTGGAACGCGTTTTATGGCAATCGAAACTGTTTGTCGATGGCAAAGAATACGACACACAAGACGGGCTGGGAATGGCACACATCCACAATATTGGCACGCTTCTGCCCGGAACGCACAAGTTAATAGTACGAGTTGATAACGACACCATTTATAACATTGGCGACAAAGGCCATGCATACGGCGAATACACACAAAGCATTTGGAACGGTATTGTTGGAAAAATGGAACTGATTGCAAAAGACCCGACACACATAACCGAAATACGTACGTTCCCAAATATCGATTTCGACCAACTCGATGTTGAAATAACAACGCATTCGGTGGCCGAAGAAAAGTCTACAGTAAAAATTCTGATAACCGAAACAGGAAGTAATAAAAAGGTGCTTTTACACACCGCCGATATTCAGCTAAAAAAAGGAGCGAATAAAAATATTTTATCGATAAGTTTAAACGGCAGGCTAAAAAAGTGGAGCGAATTCACACCGAAAACTTACCAATTAACTGCAACAATAAAAACAAAAAAATATTCAGATAGTGAAGATACCGAATTTGGTTTTGTAAAAATAGCTCACGACGGAACCCATATTACAATTAACGATGAACCTGTTTTTTTACGTGGAAATCTCGATTGCATCCACTTTCCCGAGACCGGTTATCCGTCGTGCGACATAAAAGATTGGGAACACATATTTAAAATTTACAAATCGTACGGATTAAATCATGTACGTTTTCATTCGTGGTGCCCGCCCGAAGCTGCATTTAAAGCTGCTAACCGTATTGGCATTTACATTCAGGCCGAAGCTTCTATTTGGATTGACTGGTGGATGAGCGTGGACAACGCACCGCGTGGCCGACCGGAGATGAACACAAAAGGATTTCCAAAAGGGCTGGGTTACGAACCACACCGCGATTCGTTTGTGGTGGCAGAAATGAACAGAATGGTTAATTCGTATGGAAACAACCCATCGTTTACCATGTTTTGCATTGGAAACGAACTGGGAAATGCCGATTTCGATGTTCTAGGAAAATGGATTGGTGACCTAAAAAAGAGAGACCCGCGCAGATTGTATGCTGCATCGACAGCACGTAAAATTTTAGTGGTTGACGACTATTCGGCGACACATAATATTGATGGTGTTGGGCGAACACGTGGGTTAAACGGACCACGTACAAATTGGGATTTCGAAAAAACGTATTCGCAAATGAATATTCCAATTATTGCACACGAAATTGGCCAGTGGCCGGTTTATCCTCTTTGGTCGGAGATAGACAAATACAAAGGCGTTTTAAAAGCACGTAATTTAGAGGAGTTTAAAGCGGTGGCGCAAAAGAATGGTATTGCCGATCAGGATGTCGATTTTAAAAATGCATCGGGCGCGCTCAATCAAATTATGTATAAATACGAAACGGAATCGTTTTTGCGAACTGCCAGTTGCGCCGGTGTGCAGTTGTTAAGCATGCAAGATTATCAGGGACAGGGCGAAGCATTAATTGGCTGGCTCGATGCTCACTGGGACAGCAAAGAGATTACAACACCCGATAAATTCAGAGAACATTTCGACGAAACAGTCCCGCTGATGCGCACAGAAAAATTTATCTGGACCAATAACGAAACATTTAGCGCCGGGTTGCAGTTGTCGCATTTTGGTGAAGCACCAATAAAAAATGCCGATATCGATGTTTCAATTTCAACAATAAACGGAGAGAAATTGCTTGAATATAATTTAAATGTAAAAGATATTCCGGTGGGTTCGTTAACCAATTTGGGAGATGTAAAACTCAATTTAAAAGGAATAACAAAAGCCACACAGCTAATTTTAAAAGTTGAAGTAAAAAATACGCGTTTTAAAAACGAATGGAATTTATGGGTCGTTCCGGCCACACTTCCGGTAATTGACACCAACCGTGTTGTTGTTTCAACCACATTCAATACAACTACATCCAATGCGCTTCGGGAAGGAAAAACCGTTTTACTGATTGCCAATAACCTGGGCAGTGAAAAAACCAGTGCTCCAATCGACTTTTATCCGCTCTACTGGTCGCTTACATTCTTCCCCGGACAGGGAAAAACCAGCATTGGCACACTGTTTAAGAGCCAACATCCGGCGTTCAACTATTTCCCCACATCATCGCACACCGATTGGCAGTGGGAGCCATTCAGAAAATCGACAAAAGGTTTTATACTGAACGCTCTTCCAGCTGATTACAAACCCATTGCACAGGTTGTAGACGACTTTCACCGGAATAATAAAATGGGAACTATTTTTGAATTTAAAGTTGGAAAGGGAAAACTACTGGTTTGTGGCTACGACCTGAACAACGAGATAAATCCCATGGCAGCCCAACTAAAATACAGCTTGCTGAAATATGCCGGCTCCGACCAATTCAATCCCACACTCGAAGTAACGGAGGAGTTCCTGAAAACACTTTTTAGAACAATTCCGAAAGCTGAAAAAATATCTGTTTCAGATGAATTTAAAAATGCAGTGCTCGAAATTGATGCCGGATCTAACGTATCGAAAAAAAATGTTGCAGTTGCATGGAATAAAAATCTCGACAAAGCAAATTTAAAAGAGGGATACAACTATTCGGTTTCGAATGCCGAAGTTTGGAAAGACAATCACGTTTCGGCGTGGGCAGCTGCGAATATGACGGTTGAACTGGATTGCCCCGATGGAATTTTAGGAACACTCTTTATTCAGTTTAACGACTGGAATAAACAAGGTAGAGAAGGATTGCTTGAGATTGAAGGAAGACCGGTAAAACTTAACCACCACGAAGGAGAAAACAGGAGCTGGATAAAACTTCATATTATGCGCGAAGATACCCAGGACGGTAAAATTGTTATAAAAAGCAACACTACCAAAGGTGGCAACTTAATGATTTCGAAAATTGTTTTTGAAAAAGAGTAAAAATTAAAGTTATGCAAAAAAATGCTGTAGGCTGGTTCGAGATTCCTGTCGAAAATATGGAACGTGCCATTGCTTTTTACGAAAATGTATTGAAAGTAAAATTAAAACGAAACAAAATCGGGAATCACGATATGGCGTGGTTTCCGTGGGAAGACGGAAGTTACGGCTCCTGCGGATCGCTGGTTTGTCATCCCGAGTTTTACCGCCCGTCGAAAAATGGTGTTTTGATATACTTTACCGCACCGTCGGGAGATTTGAATAACGAACTTGCACGCGTTAATAAAGCCGGTGGGAAAGTAGTTGGAGAAAAAGAAAAAATTTCGGAAGAACACGGTTTTTTGGCAATTATTATCGACAGCGAAGGAAACCGCGTAGCATTGCATTCAAAAAAGTAGCTCCAAAAAAATTCTGAAAAGAGAACCTAAATCTCAATTTTCAGAACCGATGTGGTTTCGGGTTTTACTTTAAAGCGGTTATCGATTCGCAGTCCCATTATCCAGATAATTTTTTTACCGCTGCATAAAATCCATGTATTCTCTTTTTGGAGAATTGGAATTTTCAGGTCGATAAAAAAGTCGCTGACTTTTTTAAAACCGGTCATACCGAGTGGTTGAAAATAGTCACCCTGCCGCCATTTACGAATTAACAGCGGAAATTCTACTTCGTTTAAATCAATACAGGCAACATCAGGTTTTTTTATTATTTCGAAACCTGCAGCAGGTAATTTTTGAATGGAAAGATGAAAGGGTTCAAAAAGCTCAATATCCTCCTCTTCAATATAATAGATCTTCTCTTCCTCGTTTTTTATTTCCGAAACAAACAGCTTATTACGGTCTTTTAATGCACGGTGAGTTTTCGAAAAAAACTGTTTCCCCGAATCGGTTTTCAAACTGCAATACACCTCATCGACAACTGTTGCATTAAACCCGAATTGCGATAAAATTTCGTGCAGTACAATTTTTGGAAACTCCGACTTCTGAAGTTGTTCGATATCGATTACTGTTTCGCCTGTTCTCCCGGTAACTACTTCCCTTTTTTCTTGTTCCAACGTATGTAAATATACCTGCTCGGCATCTTTTAAGTTTTCGACCGTTGCCAATAAATTTTTTTTAAACGCCGGATTTAATTCGCTAAACAGCGGGATTATTTTATGTCGCAAGAAGTTACGCTGAAAAACAATTTCACTATTGCTCGAATCTTCACGATACTCGATATAATAGTTGTGCGAATATTTTTCAATC
>WGCT01000444.1 GCA_015493625.1 Draconibacterium sp.
AATCGAGATAGAAACAAAAATCTTAATAGATTGAAACTATATAAAACAGATTCAAATTTGAATCTGTTTTTTTTTGCACTTTTTATTGCTTGATATTATACCAACTTTTACTATTTTCATCGTTTGTTTTTAAACTTAAGCCAATGATGGAAAATTTCACAAAAGATGCACAAAAGTTTATACGCCTTCGTAATGAAGTTCAAAGTGCTGAAAATTATACCGATATATTCAAACAGTTTGAGTGGCCAGAAGTAAAAGAATTTAATTGGGCCACCGACTATTTCGATAAAATTTCGGAGAACAATAAAAAAACAGCTCTGATTTATGCCGACAGCGACGGGAATGAAATAAAAGTGAGTTTCGATAAAATGAGACGTCGCAGCAATAGGTGTGCAAACTTTCTTACCGAACTTGGTATTGAAAAAGGCGACAGGGTTTTAATGATGATGGACACCTCGGTAGAAACGTACGAGCTTTTTTTAGGAATCATAAAAACAGGAGGGGTAATTATTCCGGCATCAACACTACTATCGCCTTCCGATGTAGGCGACCGCATTGAACGAGGCGATGTGAAATTTGTTGTTGCCCACAATAAATTCCAGGAGAGAGTAAACAATGCCGGGAAAGCACTGCAAAACCTAAAAGCACAAATTTGTGTTGAGCAAACCAATGATGATTGTGAGTTAGGAGATGATAAAAGCTGGATTAATTTTGACGATATAAAAAATTACAACGACACTTTTGTGCCTAATTTTACAACGCTTGCTACCGATACCATGTTTATGTTTTTTACATCGGGAACAACTTCTAAACCTAAACTTGTTATTCATCCACACAACTATCCTTTCGGGCATCTTACAACAATGTACTGGCTCGACCTGCAAAAAAATGATGTTCACTACAATATCAGCTCTCCGGGATGGGCAAAATTTGCATGGAGCAGTTTTATTACTCCCTGGAATGCTGAATCGACAATTTTTACTTTTAACTACTCGGCTTTCGACCCCGAAAAAACACTTGAACTGATTGAAAAATATAAAATTAGCAGTTTATGTGCACCACTCAGTGTTTGGAAATTATTTCTTTTACAAGACTTGAGCAGATACAATTTGTCGTTAAAAAAAATTGTAAGTGCAGGCGAACCGTTAAACCCAGAAGTATCGAACAAAGTAAAGCAAATTACCGGGCTCGAACTCCGCGAAGGATATGGACAGACTGAGACAACAGCACTTATTTATACGCCAAAAGGGATGACTGCTCCCGAAGGATCGATGGGAAAAGTTTCTCCCGGATACAGAATAAAAATAGTTGACGAAAAGCTAAATGAGGTACAACCCGGAACAGACGGACAGATTGCTGTTGAAACCACTCCGGTGCGGCCACTAGGACTACTTGAGGGATACGACGACGATGAAAAGAACGACGAAATTTTTAAAAATGGGTTATATTTAACCGGCGACACGGCCTATATGAACAGCGATGGTTTTGTTTATTTTATAGGCCGTTCCGATGATGTTTTTAAAAGCCTCGATTACAGAATTAGTCCGTTTGAAGTTGAAAGCGAAATAATGGAACATCAGGCAGTGCTCGAAGTAGCAGTAATTCCAACAGTCGATAACCGCGACCGTATTGTTCCGAAAGCTTATATTGTTTTAAAACCCGGTTTTTCGATGGGTAGCGAAATGGCACTCGAACTGTTCCGGTTTATCCGCGGGAATATGGCTCCGTATAAACGCCCACGATCGATAGAATTTATGAAAGAATTCCCGAAAACAATAAGCGCAAAAGTAATGCGGAAAGATTTACGTAAATTCGATTTAAAACTAAAAACAGAAAAAAAACGTGGCGATTTTGAGTTCTTCGAAAAAGACTTTGCCAAAGAATTAAACCTTGGGAAAAGACGATAGGAACCCGGAAAGTATACTCAATTTGTGTTTTAACTTTTTAAAAACGCAATTAATATTATTATTTTATTGTTGCACTTACTTTACAGTATTTTACCGAAGATTCTAAACTGTAAGAAAGTTGAAATTAAATACAAAAATACTTTATGAAACTCTTTACTACAAAGCAGATTGCCGCTCTCGATAAATATACAATTGAAAACGAACCGATTGCCGATATTGATTTAATGGAGCGAGCAGCACTGCAAATTTCGAATCGGATAGTAAAGTATTTTACAACCGAGCGAAAAATTGTTGTTTTTGCAGGGCCCGGTAATAACGGGGGCGATGCGCTTACTATTGCCCGTCAAATAGCCGGATTGGGTTATGTGTGCGAAGTTTTTCTCCTCGATTTTGGAAAAGAATTAAAAGGCTCTCCGGCAATAAACCGGGAACGACTTGAGAAACAGGGGCAAGTTCAGTTAAATAAAATAAATAGCATTAAGGAGTTTCCACAGCTTGGTGAAACCGATATTATTTTAGACGGGTTGTTCGGTTCCGGGTTAAGTCGTCCGTTGTCGGGGTTAGCTGCCGAAGTAGTTAATAAAATAAACCGGCTAAGCAACACTGTAATAGCCATCGATATTCCCAGTGGATTAATGGGTGAAGACAATTCCGGAAACCATTTGAATACAATTGTAATAGCCAATTATACATTCACTTTTCAATTTCCGAAAATTAGTTTTTTGTTTGCCGAAAACGAGAAGTTTGTTGGACAATGGGAAGTATTACCCATTGGGTTGCACCCCGAAGGGATTGCAAAAACAGTATCGGACTATTTTTTTATCGAAAAAGAAGATGTGGCTAAAATTATTCCGCAACGCACCACATTTCAACATAAAGGGAGTTTTGGCCACGTTTTATTAATTGCCGGAAGTTACGGAAAAATGGGAGCAGCTGTTTTGGCCTCGCGGGCGTGTTTGCATTCCGGTGTCGGACTGCTTACAACACATATACCACGGTTGGGATATTCAATTATTCAAACAGCGGTTCCCGAAGCAATGGCAAGCATCGACCGGCACGATTCGGAATTTACCGAATTCCCCGAATTAAAAACCTTCAAGGCAATTGGCATTGGCCCTGGAATTGGGAAAAAACAGAACACGGCAAGGGCACTTCACAGTTTGTTGCAGCAGGTGGCAGTGCCAATGGTAATTGATGCCGATGCTCTGAATATTTTATCTGAAAACAGAGCTTGGCTAAACGATATTCCGGAAAATTCAATTTTAACACCACACCCCGGCGAGTTTAAACGATTGGTTGGCGACACAAAAAACAGTTTCGAAAAAATTGAAAAACAACTTCAGTTTTCAAAAAAACAAAAGGTAATTGTAGTTTTAAAGGGAGCCTATACATCGGTCTCTACTCCCGATGGGAAACTGTTTTTTAATTCAACCGGAAATCCGGGAATGGCAACTGCCGGTAGTGGCGATGTGTTAACCGGAATAATAGTTGCATTTCTGGCACAAGGTTTTTCTCCAGAACATGCTGCCCTGTGCGGCGTGTATCTGCACGGGTTGGCAGGAGATTTGGCGGCAGCAAAACTTTCGTACCCCGCATTAATTGCCGGCAACATAATTGATTTTCTTGGCGATGCATTTATCTCTATAAAAAATGCCTCAACCAAATAATTTTAATATTTTTGAACTTCAATTAAAAACATGAATACAATGAGATTTATAGCAGTTGTAATTGGGTTGATTTTGGTGATGCCTGCTTTTGGGCAACGAAAAAAGAAAAATAACGATGAGGTTGTAGCTCCTACATTTGTTGAAGGAGTTGTTTATGCATTGCCACGAACAGCTTTGCGTGTGTATGTAAAAGCAACAAAAGAGACTTTTATGCCCGGACCATATGCCGGGTACGCCAACCAGCTATTGGGCATAAAAAATGCAAAAACCGAAGCAGAAACAAAGTGGACAATTACCGAAGTAAGAATTACATCGTTTGTGGAGCCCGACCCCAACCAGATTTATAAAGCGGTTGGCGATGCTGCATTAAAAGTTACTCTTACTTCCGACGGACGAATTTCGGGAATTAATGTACCAAACTCTACCGAACAACCGATTACGCTGAAAACAAATAAAATTATTGAAACTGCCGACGCCGTCGATGATTTCTCGTTCGACTATTTTACCGATACTCCGTTTTATACCCCCGGCGATTCGACAAACGGATTTCAACCGGTACGTGTTAGTGCCGATAAGAAAGCTGCCGAAGCTGCTAAACGAGTTCTCGACTGCCGGGTTAACAGATTTGATATGGTAGCCGGAATGATGGATGAGTTTCACCCCGACGGTGAAGCTTATAAAGTGAGTTTAGAGGAACTAAAAAGGATTGAAAAAAATTACCTCAGTCTGTTTGTAGGGCGAACCGTTCGAAAAAACGATATTTTTACATTCAATTTTATTCCAAAAGAAATCACGAAAAATGGCGAAGTTGTGTTTCGTATCTCCAACAAAAACGGAGTTGTTCCGGCCGACGATCTTTCGGGAAAACCGGTTATGATAGAGTTTGACGTGGAGGATGGAATGATTGATAAGTTTTCCAAGTTGGCAAAATCGGAAAATCCTGATGCCGGAAAGAGCGGCCTCTACTACCGAATTCCGGCAACAACAACGGTACGCATTGTTAACGAGTTGAATACCGTTGCAACAGCCCGTTTCCCAATTGCACAATTTGGCGTGGTTGCTCCGCTGCCCGAAAAAATTGTTGACGGAGGATATATGGTAAAATACAATACCGAAACCGGAGCAATTAAATCGGTTTATAAACGATAAAACAATACAAAGGGGAGGCTGCAAAGTCAACCCTTTTTTTTATCTGTCATTTTTATCTCTTACAATTTTTTTTACTTTTAGCGATTCCAAAAAAATAAATTTATCGGGCTTTAAAATAAAGCTTAAAATAGGAATTTAGAGAGCGAATTTTAATTTCAGAAAGACATAAAGAATTATAGTTATGACAAAAGAAAAAAAGTTTTTTGGGCACCCAATGGGGCTGTCTACTCTTTTTGCAACCGAAATGTGGGAACGTTTCAGTTACTATGGAATGCGGGCGCTGTTAACACTGTATTTAACTGCCGAGCTGGTAAATGGAGGTTTTGGGCTTGATCGCGAAGCATCGTTAGAAATTTACGCCATTTTTACCGGACTGGTTTATTTAACTCCAATCATTGGAGGTTGGGTTTCGGACAAGTTACTCGGGCAGCGAAAAACCGTTTATATTGGGGGGCTTGTAATGGCAATCGGGCAGTTTCTTCTTGCATCGAGCGCTCTGCTTTAC
>WGCT01000445.1 GCA_015493625.1 Draconibacterium sp.
GTGCAAAGCCGGTTATTCTAAATTCCAGTATCGTCCGTTTACGTTGGAAGGGAACTTTGCATTTGCTTCGGCAATTCAGGAGATGTTATTGCAAAGTCATACCGGAGCAATTCGTGTTTTTCCGGCAATTCCAAATAACTGGAAAGATGCGAAATTCGACAATCTGCGGGCGCAGGGTGCATTTTTAGTTTCAGCAAAAAAGGAGAACGGAACTGTTACCGAAATTAAGGTAATTGCAGAAAAAGGAGGGACACTTGTAATTGCAAATCCATTTCCTGGAAAATTTGATGCAGACAAAGATTATACTGTTGAGGGTAAAAATATAATCGTAAAAATGAACCCCGACGAAAGCGTTAAATTGCTGATAAAATAGTTTTATTCAAAAAAGTTTTCTTTGAGATTGTTAAGGTATTTAAATACAGATTTTTAATTTGCGCTCCAAATTTTCGGTATCAAAGAGGATTTTGCGATTTCTAAATTCAACTATTTCTTATGAAAAAAGAGTCCAAGTACTTCTTTGTATATCTCACTAAGCGTTTCAAGCTCTTTAACACTGGTATATTCGTTTACTTGGTGAGCACTGGTATTAACAGGTCCAAGTTCAACAATTTCAGCATCGGGATATGTTTTCGGGAAAAAACGCCCATCAGAAGTACCTCCTGATGTGGAGTATTTTGCTTCTAATTTTGTATGTGAACGAATGGCGTGTTTAGCAGCTTCTGCTAACTTTTTAGGTTCAGAGAAAAACGGGTTGGCACTTAACTGCCATTTAATGGTATGGTCAAATTCGGCTAAAATATCATTAACACTCTGTTTGTAACTAACTATATCTTGTTTTGGTGAAAAGCGTAAATTAAACGCAATTTCAATATCGCCGGGAACAACATTTACAGCCCCGCCATCGGCATTAACTTTAACAATATGAAATTCTGTTGCGGGGAAATAATCATCTCCTTTTGCCAAATCGAGATTGGCAAGTTTACTTAATGCCGGCAAAACTTTATGAATAATATTATCTTGTCCTTTAGTATAGGCAACATGTCCTTGCATTCCATGTATTTGCACAAAACCATTTAACGAGCCACGTCTTCCAATTTTTATCTGATCGCCAAGTTTCCCGGCAGATGCAGGTTCGCCAATCAAACATGAATTAATACTCACTTTTTGTTGCAACAGCCATTCTAATACCGCTTTTGTACCAAAATCGGCAATACCTTCTTCATCGGCTGTTATAAGCCAGGCAATGCTTCCGTTGTAGTTATTGCCGTTTTCTTTGATAAAATTATTACATGCATTCAGCATAGCAGCAACTCCTCCTTTCATATCAACAGCTCCTCTGCCATAAAGCGTATCGCCCTTTATTGTTGGAGTAAACGGAGGAGTGTTCCATTTATCGATATCGCCAGCCGGAACAACATCTACATGCCCTAAAAATGTTAGGGTTTGTTCTTTAATATCATATAAGTTAGCATTGTTGCTGTTATGAACTGCCCATAAATTCTTAACTCCTGAAAATTCAAGTTCGGTTACTACAAACCCAAGTTCGGTTAGTTTGCCAGAAAGATAATCAATACATCCTCCGTCATTGGGGGTAATACTTTCTCGTTCGATAAGATCGCTGACAAATTGCAGAGTACTTTGAATTGAGCTCATGTTTATTTAAGTGTTATTGACATTGATATTATCAACCTAAAAAGGAAATTATTTGATTATAAGACAAGTAAAATACCCAGAAAATTGCTGCAACACCAATTGCATTTTCAACTTTATTTATTCTGAACTCGCCCATAAGTTTTTTATTATTTGCCAAAACTATTATTAAAACAGCAAATATTGGTACTACTACTGCTGTACTCGCTTGTGCAATAACTAATAATTCTACCGGATTTTTGTTTATGATTAAAACAATTATTGTACTTAAAATCATTAGTAGCGACGCAAATATCTTTACGTACTTGTTATTATATGATTTTCCAAGTTTAAATCCATCTGCTAATAACAACCCTCCACTAAAAGCATTCACAACAAACGAAGAGAAGGAAGCAGAAAAAAGTCCGAACAGAAACAACCATTTTGAAGTAGAACCCAGTAATGGTTCAAGTTGCAGCCCCATTTCAACTGCACTGGTTGGCACAATTCCCTGAGGTCGTAAAACTGCTGCAGATGTAATTATAATCACTCCTGAAATAGCAGCTAAAATAACAACTCCTGTTGTACTCCCCTTGAGATTATCTTTAAGTGTCTCCTTTGTCCATTTTTTATCTTTAACCAGATATGCCTGAATAACAGCGCTAATAACACTAAAAGTAGTTGCAGACATTGCAATTACAAGCATAAAAACTGCGGGTTTACTGGGAATAAATCCAGTAGCCAGTTCTTTAATATCAATGTCGATAACAAACAAATTAGCAAAAAATGAAATGATCATAAGTAAAACCAACCCGGTCATTACTTTTTCTACAATATTGTAAACATCACTTTTCCACCAAATTAAAATCAGCACAATTAATGTAAATACAACAGCCCAAAGCCCCATACTGCCACCAAATATTGCGCTCATAGCCAATCCTATGCCAACACTATTACCGGTCTGAAAACCCATAGTAACAACAAATCCAGCAACTCCTAAAATATATCCGGTAGTTTTTCCACCATACTTAATTCGTGCTATTTCGATAATAGAATCATCTGAAAGTGTGCCTATAATGCGCCCTTGGCGTGCAAAGAGCGCCATCATAACACATGCTATAACTACCACCCACAATACACTATATCCCATTGTGGCACCGGCTTTACTTGCTACTGCCAAACTTCCGGGGCCTAATATTCCTGCTACAAGAATTAAACTTGGACCAGCCTTTAGAAAAAACTTTTTTAAATGTTTTTGAAATTTACTCATTTTTTACTCCCACCTTCATTTTTAATTATTCGCCGAATTCAAGCAGCAAATACAACTTTTTGTTTATGTTTTTATATTTGATAATATTCTTACAAAACTCTGTTTATTCTTCTCCACTCATTTTTAAGGTGATTTTCTGCATGTTCCATTTGTAATAAGTACTATGACCATTGGCTGCATCGGAAAAAACTAACTGCATAGTTTTTCCATCTTCAGAAATCCATTTTGGTGCAAGCTGAGGTAGATAAAGTCGGTTTATCTCTTCGCCAACCTGCCAGTTTTCTTTCCAGTAAAACTGTTTCCACGGCCCCCACGGTTTTTCGGCATATAAAAACATAAGACTGCCAGATTCAGCATGAGGGTAAGGTGAAACAGGGTCTCCGGTACCTGGACGCTGGGTTCCTCCTGTAACCATAATGAATAGTCCAAGCTTTTCGTTCCAAACAACACTTGGCGACCATGAATAAAATCCCCATCCTTCGGGAAATTTATGCACAACGCCTCTTTTTGAAATATCTCCCATAATCCATTCTGCCTCGCCTTTTTCATTTATTTTAGTGAAATATTCCCACTTATTTCTATCCAGAATATCCTCTTTTTTTACTCTTGCCATATTTAAATTGGCAGCTTTCTTTTTGCCTTCAGGAGAATAGAGATATACATAACCATCTTTATTTTGCTGATAATCTTTCCCATATTGAGCAACGGTAATAAATGAAAATGCATGCTCCGGTTCATTAAAAAACATAAGTTGATTTCCTCCTTCGTTTAACAACCAACGGTCACGATCGTGTGCGTCTGTGCCATTCCAGCGTTTCCAGTTGGCTTCGCCTTTTGGCCTCCATATTAGTTGAGTTCCGTCGAACCAGCTCCAACCTCTTCTGGCACCACAATGCGAAATAAATTGATAGAGGTTTCCATCGACAGAAACTATTCCATAACCGTACCAATTCCAGTCGCGTAGAAGCTTATCGTTCTGGCTGGGGAATTTGGTTGCTGAATCGGGAGGTACAATCGGGCCATGAATTTCTGTTAACCCGGTTCGCGAATAATCCGGGAAATTTATCATCTCGGCATGGAAACTTGCGGCATCGGGGCCGCCGGTAATCCGCCAAACCTGAGTATTTTTGAAATCTTTTTTTGTGCCATCGTCGTTGAACCAGCCTCTTCCGTCGCATTGGGCAGTGTAAAGAGCACCGTCGTCGCCAACGGTCATGCACCAATTGTCACCTTTTTCACCCAGTCGTACTATTTTCGAATCAAAATCAACACCCACCGGATATTGTTTTTCTTCGGTACACATTGTTGTTATTAATACGGATAGAATTAACAGCAACCTATTGTTAAATCTCAAATTCAAGACAAATGTGTCTTTTTGTTTTAGTAAGGAAGACTTTTGGGTATTCATAACATTAATTTTAGTTTGTTAGAATGTATAGTACATTTTTAATATCGTCAGAAATTCATTTAGATGCCAGTTGCAGAAGATAAGTTCAGTTGAACATTTCTGCAACTGGCTAGTTCTCATCCAAGTAGAATTACTTTTACTGCCCCTACGTTTTCGGCAAATAAAATCATCAAAATTACCGATTCATTAAACCCGAGATGTCATTTTCAATTGCCTGAAACATTAATAAATGTCCTTCGGCAGTAGGATGTAAAAAGTCGGGCATCAACGATTTCTTTACTTTTCCGTTGGCATCGAGAAAAATGTTTCCAATATAGCGGTAATGAATATGGCTATCTTTTTCCGGAAATTTCGAAGTTATTTTATTGGTTGCCTTATTTATATTATCCCGGTGATTGGGTTTATAACCGTAAGGGAAAATTCCCAAAAGCAAAATCTCAGTTTCCGGCAGTTTTTTACGAATTATTTTACAAATTTTCCAAGTTGCCTCAGCAAGTTCTTTTGGGGGTGTTATTTCGAGATAATGGTTGCCGTCGGTGTTGTTGGTGCCAATCAGTAACAGTGCAACTTTCGGATTAATTCCGTCAATTTCGCCATTTTCGAGGCGCCAGATTACATTTTCGGTGCGGTCGCCGCTAAAACCCATATTTACCGTGTTGTATTTGTTCAGGTATTTTTCCCAAACCGGTTTACGGTCGCTATTATCGAGCATGTTTAAAATAGAATTCCCGATAAGGATAAGTTGCGGGTTTTTTGTTTTGTTGGTTTTAAGAATGTTCTCGTGGCGACCTTTCCACCAACTATTATCTTTTAAAGTTGCATTGGCAGCAGGGTTATCAACAGTGCGACTGCAACTAATAAATAGTGTAAATGCAAAGGTTATCAGAATTAGATATTTCATTCGTTTAAAATTTAGAATCAAGATACAAGACACAAGAAACAAGACAAGAAATTTAGTGTTTTAACTTAATCGTGCTCCTGTGTGTAATCTTATATCATGAATGTTTTATTTGATTATATTTTTGCTTACTCAAACCACTTATCTATATTCTCTTTAACAAATTCGTCATCGGTTAAATGTGGATACATTCTATACATACGGTCTATCTCTTCTGATTGCCCCGGCGAGAGAGCTCTTTTCTCATTTAAACACCAGGTACCTTCCAAAATGCCCTGACGGCGTAAAACTTCATGTACTCCGGGAGTACTTCCACTAAAGTCGTTTGCCGTATCGAAAATAACAGCATTCATATCGGTAACTTGGTTGGCCAATACCAAGACCTCTTTGGGAAGATAATCCAATTTTTTAACCTCTTTCAATTTTTCAAACATTTTAACAGCGCTGTGTGTCCACACTGCCCAGTGCCCAAGCAGGCCACCTGCATACGATTTCTTATATGTTTTTCCATCAACTGTAAATTCGTACTCAGAAACTAAATCCATAACAATATTATCATCGTTTCCTGAATATAGAGCAATTTTATCGGCTCTCGATGAGGTGGCCACAGCTCTTACCACATCTAATGTTCTGTAGCGATTAAACGGAGCTGTTTTAATTGCGATAACACCTTCTATCTCAACAAATTTCTCCCAAAAGCTATAACTGAACATACGTCCACCTGCTCTTTTTTGCAAATAAAAACCTACAACCGGAATTATTTCAGCTACTTTTTTTGTGCGTTCAATAACTTCATCTTCGGTATAATCTTCAAGTCCGCTCATAGCAAGCAGAACAGCATCGTAACCTAATGATTTTTCCAGCTTTGCTTCTGCAATGGCTTGGTCGGTTTTGCCAAGGACTCCACCAATACGCACAATTGCTTTAGAAGTTGCTTTTTCGTATTTTTCAATCTCTTCGATGGCTATTCTTAAAACCGGCTCGAAAAGTCCTATCTCTTTATCGCGAATTTCAAATTGTGTTGCATGAACAGCAACTGCAACTCCTCCAACACCGGCATCTAAATAATAGCGCATTAATGCTCGTTGTCTTTTTTCATTAAATTCACGTTTTGAATTCAATGCTAATGGCAATGCAGGAATTGCAACCCCATTTGCCAAGTTCTCTAATGCTTTTTCGTGTCTATTCATGATTCTATTTGTTTTTATATAATTTTTAATATTTTCCTTCTCTCTCTTCAAAATGAGTTGGTTTACCTAAATCTCTTCCACCTGATTGGATCCACTCAACAGTCCATTTTATTAATGTATTGATTGCAACGGTAGGATACCCGAATGTTTCGATAGCCTTTCCGGCATTACGAATAGAGCTTTGCACGCTCTCTTCTCCTTCAAAAACAGGTTTTTTACCAACTAATTCTCCAATGGTATTTGCAACATATTTAACTGAAACGGCTTCGGGGCCGGTAATATTCATTGTTACGGCAGGATTGTCAGCATGAAGCAAACCCCTTAGGGCAATCTCATTGGCATCTCCTTGCCAGATACAGTTAAAAAGTGATGTTTTAAGCGAAATAGGTTCTTCATTTATAACCCTGTTTGCGATATCATAAATTACGCCATAACGTAAGTCTATAGCGTATGTCAATCGATATATAAAAAGTTTAGTGCCATATTTTTCAGACCCAAATTTAAACATTCTCTCGCGCCCTATGGCAGACATAACATAATCACCACTGGCTGAAAAAATATTATCTGTCTCGAGGCTGCCACCATCAAACACCGGAGCAAGTCCATAAACACCACCTGTAGAAAACATGAGTATATTTGAGTCCTTAAAACGTTCTGCAACCTGAACAGGCAGCCAGGCATTCATACCCCAGGAGAGATTTACATCTTTTTCTGTACCAAACTTACGACCTACCATGTAGATAATATTTTCGACGTCCGGCAACTTATCTATCACACCATCTTCCATAAGATCGCATGCTATTATCTCCACATCATTACGTTCCAAAACATCTCTTGCAATAGAGTCTGAGAAGCGAGATACGGCAATTACACGTTTATTAATATTTGCTTTTTTTATTGCATTTTTAGCAAGAATGGCCAAAGTTGGGCCCATTTTACCTCCGGCTCCCAAGATCATTATATCGCCTTTGATCTTTTTAATATCTTCAACTAACGTTTCAGAGGGAGTCGACATTACCTCATTTAATTTTTCTTCTGTCCACATATTGTTATTTTTTTTAATAATCTTATTTATATAATACTTTTTGGATATCGCCCCATTTAACTACATGAATATTGTATTCTTTAAGCATCGAGCGGAACAACTCTGATGTCACAAAATCGTAATCGTTTTGTCGACTTGTAGAGTTAGCTACTGTATGGTTAACAGTTATTGCCTGAATTTCTTTATTATCAAAAGCTAAATGATGTATTAATTGGCCTAACCCGGGTTTCATATTTTCGAATAAGGGGCGGTACTCTTTTTCCCATTTGTCAGAGGGTAATCCTTTTAAAAAAAGCAAGTTTTCAATAACCGATGTCACTTTAGAGTATTCTTCTTCTGACAGATTATACTTATTTACCATTCGTCTGGAGAGCATAACTGGTATTTTATATACTTTGCCAAGTTTAATATAAAGATGTATAAGCTCTGATGACAGTAAAGGGACGGCCATGTGAGTATCGAGATGTGATGGTTTAATACCGAGTGCTATTGCACGCTCTATTTGTGCTCTGAGTTCGGCCTCAACTTCTTTCAAGTTTGCTTGTTTTACTGCTTCGGCAGAGGTATGAGGCAGGTAACCATCTTTATCGAGAAGTGAAGGGGTTTTATCAGACGGAAGAATGCCTTTCCAACGATAATGTTCCCATTCGGCAGTAAGCGTTAGATGAATTCCTACATCAGCATCGGGATGTTTTAATGCCCATGCTATAAAATCATCACTCCACGGACAAGGCATCATTATACTTGTTGAAGAGATTGCTCCTTTATCGAAAGCGGCTTCGGTAGCCATGTTTTCAGAATTACACATTCCGGCATCATCAGCATGTATAATCAATAGTTTTGCGTCTTTTTCGAAACCCAATTTTTCGGCAATCGTAGTTTGCGCAAAAATAGTATTGGCTGAAAAAAATAC
>WGCT01000446.1 GCA_015493625.1 Draconibacterium sp.
AGTATTCCGGCAATTCGTGCCGAAGCATTGGATTTACTAATGCAGTTTGTTGAGAAACAAAACAGCAAACACGTAAAAGTTGATGCGTTGATTGAAAAAGAGATGAATTCCGCCTTTTTGCATTTTACTGCTTTTAAAAATCCTTTTTCGAAAGTAGTTCTTTTAAGTCCGCTTAGCTCGAACGAAACACTAATTCATAAAAAAATGTACAATCCGAAGCTTGCTTTTAGTGTAGTTCCGGGCAGTGTTGGATACTACGATTTTAAAGATTTGGTCTCGTTACTCCCACAAAAGATGGTAAAAATTGTGAATCCGCTAACCGGCGAAGAGAGTACAAAACCGACAGAAACAGATGAATCTTCCATTATCGATTTTCTTAACAACTAATAATTATGCGTGCAGTACTTTTAATTCTAGGGATTTTGTTTACGCTCAATTTGGGGGCAAAAAACAAAATAGATAACAGTGAAAAAGAGAAAATAACCAATCTTTTAAACCAACAAGTTAAAGCCTGGAATGACGGAGATATTGATAAATTTATGGAAACCTATCTTAAATCGGACGAGTTAGTTTTTGTGGGTTCGCACGGACCAACATACGGTTGGCAGGCAACCCTCGACAACTATAAAAAACACTATCCCGACAAAGCAACTATGGGAACGCTGGATTTTCAAATTCTTAAAATCGACAAAATCGACAGAAAAACTGTTTTTGTAATCGGCCGGTTCGAAGTAACCCGTACTATGGGAAATATTGCCGGTCATTTTACACTGGTCATTCAAAAATTTGGCAACAAATGGCTGATTGTCAGCGACCATTCCAGTGCCGAGGATTAGTTTTTCTAAGTGAAAATAACTGAATTATATACAGACGATTGCTTCAAAAAAATATTGAAATCTGTTTTATAGCAAAGTTGCTTAGTAGTGAAATATAAAATCGTACTTTTGAGGAGAGTAAACAAATCTATTCATCAAACAAAACAGAACAAATGAAAGTTGGAATTCTGCGCGAAGGCAAAACACCACCCGATAAACGAGTTGCACTCACTCCTGAGCAGTGTGTAGAAGTTGAAAAAAAATTTCCTCACGTAAAAATATTTGTCCAGCCAAGCTCTGTTCGAAGTTTTACCGATATTGAGTATGCAAATAAAGGCATTGAGCTAAAAGAAGATTTATCGGAGTGCGATATTCTATTGGGGGTAAAAGAGGTTCGTATTGAAGATTTTATTGACGGAAAAATTTACCTCTTTTTTTCGCACACCATAAAAAAACAGGAATTCAACCGGAATTTGCTACAAACTGTTTTAAAAAAGAATATTCAACTGGTTGATTACGAAGTACTGACAAACAAAGAGGGATTCAGAATTATTGGGTTCGGGCGGTTTGCCGGGCTGGTTGGCGCATACAACGGGTTTCGTGCATTGGGACTGCGCGAAAAACTTTTCGACCTAAAGCCGGCACACCTTTGCATCGATTTGGTTGAGATGTATAAGGAACTCGACAACATTAAATTTCCTCCTGTAAAAATTGCAGTTACCGGCGATGGACGCGTGGCAGGCGGCGTTCTCGAAGTTTTGCACCACCTTACTATTACGCGCCTCTCTCCTACCGACTATCTTAAAACCAAAAATATTTCGGATGCCGTTTACACACAACTTCTACCGGGAAATTATGTAAAACGAAAAGATGGGGAAGCTTTCGATTTAATGCACTTTTTCAATCATCCCGGAATGTACGAAAATGCATTTCAACCCTTTGCAAAAGCTACCGATTTACTAATTGCATCGGCATTTTGGAACCCAAAAGCTCCTGTGCTTTTTACTCGTCGGGAGGCTAAACAGAGTGACTTTAAAATATCGGTAATTTCCGATATTACCTGCGACATTGAAGGCTCAATTCCATCAACAAAAAAAGCATCGACCATCGACGACCCATTTTACGACTACAACCCACAAACAGGAGAAATGGAACCAGCATTTTCGAGTAAACAGAACATTACTATTCAGGCAGTCGACAATTTACCTTGCGAGCTGCCCAAAGATGCTTCGCTCGATTTTGGGAAAAATCTTATCGATAAAGTTTTCCCGAGTTTATTTGGTAACGACAGCGACGGAATTATTGAACGGGCATCGATTACAAAGGACGGAAAACTAACAAAACGATTCTCGTATTTACAAGATTTTGCCGAAGGAAAATAGAATCAAAACAAATAGGGTTTCGCCCCGATGTACATCAGAATTATCCATTGCCGTTGGCTTCAGCCAACGTATTATAGAATGATAAAAACAATTGGGCTTCAGCCCTAAATAATTTATTTCTAAAGAAATATGATTTTGATAGATTTAAGTGCCCACCTCATTATTTGTTTTCCTAACCGTTGGCTAAAGCCAAAAACAGTTCAATATTTGCTACCACCAGACTAAAGTCTGGTGTAACACTAAAATCCGTCCCATAAAAGGGACGGCAAAGGATATTTTTACTCCTATTCCGCATTGAGTGGCAAAGGATATTTTTGCAAGTTACGATGTGAGTTGTAAATACTCTCCAACGAACATCTAAAAACAGATTAATTTATCGCATTTACATATTCACAGTTCACAACCTTTTCAACAAAGTCCAACGGGAAATAGTAATAGTGGTTCGAGGCCTCGAAACCAATTCGCGAATCTGCTTTACTTATTTTATACATCTGTTTTGCAAGCTGAATTTCGTTGTTAATAATTGTTTTAATTGAATGAGTTGCCGTTTTTGTTTCCTCATCATTCAATTCGCCCGAGAGAATTTTATCGCGCAGCAGAATAAACTGTATTTGGTTTGCCATACTTTGAAAATGGTTCCATGCTGTTTTTGCAAAACGGTAATCTTCAATGGCATTCGCTTTTTGTTTTTCGGTTTCCGCAAGTTCAACAGCTCGTTTAAAATGAGGCAATCCGCGCTCCCACTTTTCGGCCAGTTTTGCAAACTGATTTTGAAGAGCATTTGGAGAATACGCACCACACCAGCCACTTAAATCGTCGAAAGGGAAACCCAACATTGTCGATTTCAACCCCGTTGGTGAATTAAAAAACGGGTTGGAAGCCCCAAGTTGCAACGGAGGAAAATAGATATTTAATCCGTAAGGGAATTCGGTAAAAGCACTGCTAAACATTTCCCATGCGGCTAAAACTTCGGGGGTTGCTTTTTCGCCGTACCGTTTTTTGGCCACTTTTTGCAATGCCTGTGCCACCGTAAGTTTCGGGTCGTCTTGTAAATATTTTGTCAACTCCATATTTGGCGATGGATATCCTCCAAGCGACCAACTCAGCATTAATCCATCGACATCCTGATTTTGAAGATTCTTTATGTGTTGCCCAATAAGGTTCATTACCGGCAAATATGGAATTGCCGAAAGTTCCCAGGTATTGTTTACCTGTATTTTTGCAATGGTTTTAAGGTTACGTTTTTTGGCAAGTTTCCAAAGGCGTTCGGCACGAGGTCCCGGGCCAACTACCGAAATAGAATACTCGCCCACGGTTGTTTCAACACCTCCCCGGTGCACAGGTTTGCTCCATTCGCTAACACTCATGTGGTACACATTTTCGGGAAGAAGTTTAATAATGTTGGCTGCCCATTTGTTTTTTCCCCACGCCGAACCGTCGGGCCAGCCCCAGTCCCAAACAATTACTTTGGCCTTTGGATTACCTTCCCAAACCCCGTCGGCAATAATTTTATTTACCTCGGCAATTACTTCTTCAGGATTTCGTTTCGAACAGCGAGGACATTTTCCTCCATTTTGGTGCGACCAACAATTGGTTAAATTCTCGGAACCCGAAATGGTAAAAACTCCACCCAGCTCGGGAATTTCTGAAAAAATATTTTTTAACGACTCTTTTAACCACTGCTGAACCAGCGGCACACTGGTACACATACTGTACAGCCCGCGTTCTTCAACGCCCTTCAACTCTTCGCGACCTTTAAAAAACGAAGGCGGCATTGCGCGGGGCTCGTTCATATAAAGGTAAATTTTAATCCCGTATTTTTGAGTTCGCTTAGCCAGTTCGCGCAAATTTTTCAATCGTGTTTCGTGTCCCTCGCCAAGTTCAGGAAATATTTTACTTGCTGTTAACTGGTGCAGTGTAACATGAAGCCAGACCCCGTTTACACCCTGTTGTTGCAACCGTTGTAAAAGTCCTTCGGGAAATGGGTCGAGCTCGGGATGAAGCAGAGGGTCGCCAAAAGGTGCAAAATAGGAATAGACAAATCGTATTTTGTCGTCGCTGCTTTTTGCCGGTTTTAACGTTTTATCTACCACCGACAATTTCGCAATAAATTCAAATCGTTTCTCGCCGGGTTGTTTCAATTGGTCGCCAAAATTATCTTCAACAATCTTTTTAATTTCGGCACAGCGCTGCTCTGTTTTGGTATCGGGTTCGGTATATTCCAAATCATTACAAACCGGTTTCATTCCTCCCACTTTGTGAGCAAGAAAATCGTCGTCGCGAAGAGTTTCGTCCAGTTGCTCCGAAGTAACACCCAATAATACAAGTAGTTGCTTATAACTAATGAGGTGCCAATTTCTACGAATGAGTGAGATGTATCCACGTTGCATAAAAATTTTACCGGGTTTTTCGGAGGCCGGCAACCCCATCGACAAACCAATTTTACGAATATTACGGGGCGTTGTTTGCAGTACTTTTGCCATTCTCTCTTCCGAAACCGATTCCCAGTTTCGCCAAATAAAAGCATGCATTCGCGAAGGAAACCACGAAATATCGGGCAACTTTGCCAAGTCAACAGTCGAACGGATTGTAGATGTGTCGTTCTCTTTCTTAACTTTTTTTTGCGAACAGCTTAAAATAAAAAACAGCGAGATAAATAAAATAGTAATTTTCACAAGAATATAATTTAGTTAAAATATTATAATTCGGAGAGATAAACAGACGAGTCGAAATTGTAATTCTTGCCCCATAGAACTCGCATGCACAATTCGAATATAAGCTTTTGTATTTTGTTGACCATGCTCGTTTCACAAGTAATTATTTAAGTTAAACATTTATAAATTATATACTCAAACCAAATAGCTTTTCGTCCCGATGAACTTCGGGATTATGCTCGTAGTTTGTGCATACAGTAAATCGACCTTATATTTTTCTGAAGAAATGCTACTGTCAGTTCTTCCAATTGTTACTGAGGGTCTGCTAAAAAACGACTAAACACATGATACGCAATTAGATACACTATTTAAAACGTTTAAAAGCGCAAACTTTTTGTCTTGTTATATTAAAAATGCTAGCATTTATTCATTCTATGTTTCGGATATTTTAACAGCTCAGCTGCAACTTTATCTTTTGTGATAAAATAAGTATTTTTTTTTAAGTTTCACAAGATTGCTAACGAATACTTACATAGAAGTTGTTACATGAAAATTTAAACTGCTAAAATTTGGCAGTTTTACCCGAACCACTTAGCTTTCAACTCGATTTTGTTCGTCAATAATGTATTGCAAAAGTTTAGATGTTTTTTCACCATAAACTCTAATTTTATTGACGTCGATTGGGATAGTAACACTTTGAAAAATAATTCTGTCGTCGCCATTATGAATGTGTGGCATAATACCAACAAACGAGAACCTCATTTTTTCGCAATAATTTACCAAATAAGGTAGCGATTCAACTCCAAGCGGGAGGAAGATATAAACTGCATCGCGTCGTTCGCGCTTACATTTCCGTATTCCTTCAGCAAGTTCATTTATTGTCTCTTTACCCGGTTTATTTACAATTATAAAAGCAACATTCAGTTCGTCGGGAAGCGGAAACACGTTAACAGAAGATTCGCCTTTGGGCATTTCCATTTTTGGAGATCCAAAAACACGAGGAACCCCAATCCAATCATAAATTTCGGCTATCATTTCTCGGTGATTTTCAGGAGGATAAACCGTTCTTTCGGAAAAATCGAACGCCTTATAATGGTTTACAACCGAGCCTTTCTCTTGTTTTACTGTGATTAGTTTTTTTGCCTGCATTCCCGAGGCCGCAATCGCCATTAAAATACCACACGGACTCGACCCAAAATACTCTTGCATAGCACGTTGAGAAAAAGTATGCGTAGTAACCGAACAATCAAACACACCTTTTGCCCCATCATCTTTTGCAGCCTGAATCATTAACTGTGCCATTTTGTTAGTTAGACCGGGAGCACGGTACAACGGGTCGATAAAAGCAAGACCGAGTTCAGGAACCTGAGTTTCGTTATCGTGGTATTTAAGCCCGATATGCGCAATCATTTTATTATTCTCAGGCTCGAAAAAGACCAACGACTTTAAGTAGCCCGATAAGAATTTCTCTTTCAGCAAATCTAAATCATACAAGAGTTCTTCCTGCGAATAGCCATAACAACGCCAGGCAAGACGCGTTATTTCAGGCAAATCTTCGAGTTCGGCAAATTTATAAAGAGGGTTTTTGACAAGAATTCTGTTTATTTTTCCACCTTTTCCAAATTCGGGGAAAAGTTCTTCGGGTATTGCCCCCGGTTTTAACTTTTTGGTTAACCGGGTCTCTTTCCCTTCGCGGCCATGCACAAAAAGTTCAACCGAATCCATTCCTTTGTTCATCAACAACATTCCTAACCCGGGAGAATTCATTCCTTCCAGTGTTCCCGGAGTAAAAACTTCGGCTTGTTTTAAATCGAATGGAATTCCGTTTTCGCGAATGGAGACAATTAAAACTCCCTCTTCAATATAAAATTCAATATGAATTCGTTCGTCGTCGTTTATTGTTCGCGAAAAATGCTGAACGGCGTTGCAAAAAGCTTCGTCGACGGCTACACCTAAATTAAGAGTATCGGTTTCGTTAAACGATAGAATTTTACTTACTTCGTTTGCGCAGGCAACGGCACTTCGTACCATTATTAACCGTACAGGAAGTTTTATTCCGGCAATAAAAATATGCGGGGTTTGCATTTCAAAATTTGTACTGTTGTCCATAACTTTCAGTCTTAATTAAAGGAAAAACAACTATTGCTGCTACTGCTACAACTCCTACACAAATATAAAAAACAGAGCTAACTGTTAATCCTGCAGAAACGGCTAATCCGGCAAACGAAGGTCCGAGAAAAAAACCGCCATCAACCATTTCGAGCATTAAGTTTGTATTCAGTCCGCGATACTCCGGCTCCGAAATTGTAAACACGAGTCCGTTAAGCAGCGGGCTAACCGAGCCAATTCCAACTCCATAAACAGCAGCTGCTATATAAAAAAGCAATGCAGAAGTTGCCTCCAACAACAAAACAACTCCAACTGCAAAAAACAGCAAACTAAAGATAATTAATAGAGCTTTATTGTAATTATCGAACATCTTTCCAAAAAATATTCGGACAAAAATCATTGTAAAAGTTGAGACGGTAAAAAACAGTTCGGGACGACCAACACAACCGGTGTTACAAAATGATTTAAGGAAATAAAGTACTATTGAAAAAACAGTAAAAACCAGAATATTTACAATAAAAAGGCGAACGATTTTGGGTTGTTTCAGGTTATACAACAAACTCTGCCCGGTTATTTTATTGTTTAAAAAACTGGGGTTATCTGTTTTTTGTTTTCCCAACTGTTTAGTAAGCGGAATAAGTAGAAGAGCCGGAGGAATCATTAATAGTGCCGTGTACGAATAAATTGTATCGAGTGGAATTCCGGCAAATGTTTCTTCAACAAGGTAAGGAACAATTGAATAGGGCAAAAGTGTAGCAACGCTAACAATTCCAAACCCCTGTCCGCTTTTATTGGCAGGTAAAAAATACATTAGCAGAACAATAGCCGAGGAGACCAAAATTACATACGCGGCTCCATGAATAATTCGCAATATTACAAGGGAAATAAATGTATGAGCCAACGGATAAAACAATAACGAAATGGCAGTAAACAGCACCCCCGCTGCCACACCCCAAATTGCATTCTTGCTATTTAACCCAACACTTATAAACGGACGTAAAACAATTGCACTTACAGCAAAAAGACCGATTAAAATACCGTACCATTCACTCGAAACAGGAAGTGTTTTTAGGTAACTGTAAAAACTAAAAAATACCGCCAGATTAGTAAATGCAAATAGTATTAATAAATTTAGAGTTATAAAACCGAAATTCCAAAGCCGGGTTGTTGAACTGGTCATAATCTAAAACTTTTCACCTTTTACGTTGCAATCTTTTTTATCATTCTCACTACGTTCAAATTCCCCTTTCGTTCGTAGTTAAATTTCTCAACATTATTCCGGATAAAATGAATTCCCAATCCTCCAATTTTTCGTTCGTCAACCGGGCTGGTTGTATCTGCCGGGTCGTAAATTGTTGGGTCGAAGAATTTACCGTCGTCTGTAATTTGGAGAGTAACAGTATTATTTTGTTGAACAAGAGCCACTTCAATTTCATGAATATCACTATCGGCAAAAGCATACAAAATTACATTAACAATCCACTCTTCCAACGCAAGATTTAGCTGTATTAAAAACGGTTGCGGCCATTTAAACTTCTCAGCTAAACCTTCGAGCCACGAAGCAATACGTTGAAACTCGGCCTTACTATTTGTAAAAACAATCGATGTTTCAAACCTCTCTTTTTCGCTTTCGATATTTTTATAATTTTTATTTAAAATACAGAGCATTGTAATATCGTCAGACTGTTCGGCCGTGCCAACAAACGCTTTCACCTGCGATTTAATGGTTGCAATACATTTTTCGGCAGTTTGAAATTTTTCTGTTTGCATAAGTTGCAAAAGTTTATTGTCGCCAAAAAGTTGTTTCGACTCATTCATTGCTTCGGTTACACCGTCGGTATAAAGTAAAAACATGCTATCTTTTGGCAACTTCAACGTTTCGTTTTTAAAATTAATATCGGCTAAAGCCCCTACAGGAGGAGCTACTGCAGGTTGAATAAAATGGCTGTTTTCGCCTTCTACAATAATTGGCGGATTGTGTCCGGCATTAGCAAACAGAAGTTCGTTGGTTTCTAAGTCGAGAATACCGCAAAAAAGTGTAATAAACATACAAGCGTCGTTATTCTCCGAAAGTTCGTTATTAACAATATGAAGTGCTTTGGCAGGGTCGTTAATGGTTTGAATGGTCGATTTTAACAATGTTTTACCCACAGCCATAAATAGCGATGCGGGTACTCCTTTCCCCGAAACATCGCCAATACTAATGTATAATTTGTTGTTGTCGAGCAGGGCAAAATCGTACAAATCGCCCCCCACCTCTTTTGCCGAGTCGAGTGTTGCAAAAATATCGAGGCCGGCATATTTTGGAAACGGAGGGAAAAGTTTGGGCAAAATACCGTGCTGAATTTCGCGTGCGATAGAGAGTTCGCTGGCAATTTTCTCTTTTTCGGCAGTAGTAGTTGCAAGTGTTTTAATGTATTCTTTTAAGTCTACCCTCATCCGGTCGAAATCGTGAACCAAACGACCAATCTCGTCGCTATTCTTTATTTTTGGAAGAGTAGTATCGAAATTTCCTACGGCTAAATGGTCGGCAGCATTACACAAAACTTTTAACGGACGGGTAATTGAATGCGACACGAAAAATGCGGGAATAAGCAATGCCAGAATTCCCAGAACTGCAATAAGGAACATCTTTTTATTGAGGTCGTAAACAGGTTTTAAAATTGAGTTTTCGGGAATAATAAAGCCAATTCTCCAATCGGATAAAAAGATGGTATTAAAATAAAGCCAAACCATTTTATCGGAGTTAATGCTTTTAAAACGGAAAAAACCAGACTTATTTTTAATTAAATATTCCGACAGTTTTTTCATTGTTTTCCTGTTGGTAGCGTCTTTTAATTTCAGTCCAACACTTGCTATTGTCTCTTTTAAAACCCACTCTTTTCTGGGATACAAAATTATTTGCCCTTCGTTGGTTACCAAAACAGGTGCCCCCTCGTGCCCCAATTCAAGGTTGGAAAGCAGCTGTTGTATTTGGTCGAGAATTAAATCGCAGGTAAGAATTGCAATTACCTCGCCGTTAACAATAACAGGAACCGAATAGGTAACCATCAATTTATTGATATTGGTATCGTTATATGGATTGGTCCAAACCTCTTTTTTTTGGGTATAAGGAAGCCTGAACCAGTCGCTTTTATAATCCTCTTCCGGCGAGATTCTGTTGGCCGATTTTAACGAATCATTATCTCGCCATACATAAAGCATCTGAAAACCGGCCTCAGCAAAATTTTGATTTGGGGCCAATGCAATCGCACTTCCACCAATCATTGGGTTTCCACGAACTATGTTACGGAGTATATTTAAACTTCCGGTGCGTGAAATTGCCTTCGACTTAAAAACAATAACCGCTTTGTCGACCACGGTTTTTGCCTCAAGAAATCGAAGATCGATATCGTGAGCTGCCTGTTGCGACAGTGCCGAATAGTACTTTTTTTGATTTTCGATTACCCGCTTGCGCAAATTGTAATTGCTAACTACCATAACAATGGCCAACACAACTCCCGAGCTAACAACAATTAGCAAAGCAAGTTTTAAGAAAAGTGATTTTTTTATCCAATGCATTGAATCGATTAATATGAAGTTGTTTAAAGTTAAATTGAAGATCTGCTCTCCTCTCGAAAATCCACTTTAACTTTAAACAGCTTCTATAAGAATAATCAGGGTTAAAAAACTATTCTTCTATATTCAGTATGGTCTGAAAACCGGCCATTTTAAATATAGAAAAAACATCATCATTCATTCCGCGAAGAGTAACCTTTCCTCCTGCTTTTGCCATTACTTTCGACAAAACAAGCATAACACGTAGTCCGGCGCTCGAAATATAAACCGTTTCAGAAAAGTCGCAAAGGACAGAACCGGGTTTTTCATTTTCAATTTTTTGTAAAATTTGCTGTTCAACTTCGGGGGCATTTACGGCGTCGAGCCGGGTTGGGATTTTGTACTGCATCATAATTATCTGTTTTTATATAAAATTTACACTGCGAAATTAAGATTTAAATAAGAAGTCTTCGCGCTGCGGAGTAAACACATCAACAATAATTGAATCTTCGAGGGCAACAACACCATGCGGAACACCCGAAGCAATGTAGATTGAATCGCCCGCAACTACTTTTTTCCGTTTCCCATTTAATTCGAACTCGAACACACCGGAATGAATATAACTAACCTGTTCGTGTGGATGTGAGTGTACCATTCCTTTGGCTCCCTTTTTAAATTTCACTTCAACCATCATCATTTTTCCGCCTCTCGCAACTATTTTCCGACTCACACCTTCGTCTAAAAACTCCTCTTCTATTTTACTGTTTATTACAATCATAATCCATTCATTTTTAAAACAAGCAATATATTCAATTTTTGTTTCATAAAGATATGTCTCTAAAGAATTTTGCATACACTTTTTGTTTATGGCACAAAACGAATTACCGGATTAAGAATCCGGTATGAAGAATCAACTCATGTCGTTATCCAACAAAATAATGCTTCGTAAACGTTCTTATTATAGAAACTCATTCTAACTTTTGAGCCATAAAAGCAGCTCTTTAAAAG
>WGCT01000447.1 GCA_015493625.1 Draconibacterium sp.
GTCATAAATAAAGGCGGATATCAACCTTAAAATTATACCAAATGTTTAAGATTCAAACGTTAAATAAAATCGATTCTGACGGACTCAAACTTTTCCCTTCTGATTACAAAATTTCTGACGAACAACCAGAAGCAGACGCTATTGTTTTGCGTAGTTATAAAATGCACGATATGGAACTTCCAAAATCGTTAAAGGCTGTTGCGCGTGCCGGAGCTGGTGTTAATAATATTCCAATCGATAAATGTACCGAGAATGGAATTGTTGTTTTTAATACACCGGGGGCAAATGCAAATGGTGTAAAAGAGTTGGTTTTAGCCGGCTTGCTTTTAACTTCGCGCGATATTATTGGTGCAGTAAACTGGGCACAAACATTAATTGGTAAAGGAAACGAAGTGGCATCGTTGGTTGAAAAAGGGAAGAAAAACTTTGCCGGACAGGAAATAGAAGGAAAAACTCTTGCTGTAATTGGTTTGGGAGCCATTGGCGTTTTGGTTGCCAATGCAGCCAGCTCGCTTGGTATGAATGTGGTTGGTTACGACCCATATATAACCGTTCGGCACGCACTCGAACTAAACCAAAGTGTAAAATGGGTTGAAGGTATTGAAGCACTTTTGGCTCAAGCCGATTATGTAACTGTAAATGTACCTCTAACTCCCGAAACAAAAGGTTATATCAATAAAGAGAAGTTTGAGATGATGAAGGATGGGGTTAAAATTTTAAACTTTGCAAGAGGTGGCCTGGTCGACAATACCGACTTAAAAGTTGCTATTGAATCGGGTAAAGTTTCAAATTATATTACCGATTTTCCCGATGAAGAGAGCCTGAAAATGGATAAAGTAATCTCTATCCCACATCTGGGAGCATCAACTAAAGAGTCGGAAACTAACTGTGCGATTATGGCTGTTAATCAGGTTAAAGATTTTCTTGAAAATGGAAACATTAAAAATTCGGTAAACTTTCCGAATGCCGAGATGGAGTCGCATAACGAAGCCCGTATTTTAATTGCCAATAAAAATGTTCCAAATATGGTGAGTCAGATTTCAGCTGTGCTGGCCACCGAGGGAATAAATATTGATAACATGCTCAACAAAAAACGTGGCGAAATTGCTTACAATATTATTGATGTAGACTCGAAAACAATTGACGAATCGATAAAAGAAAAATTAATGGCCATTGAAGGCATTTTTATGGTTCGTATTATTCAAGCATAAATTTCAGATAAAAATAAAAAACATGAGTAAAAGTATTCAAACAAAGGCAGCCGATAATATTCGTATTCTTGCTGCGTCAATGGTGGAAAAAGCGAAGTCGGGGCACCCGGGAGGTGCAATGGGCGGAGCCGATTTTATTAACATTCTGTATTCGGAATTTTTAAACTACGACCCGTCGGATATGACGTGGATAAATCGTGATCGATTTTTTCTCGACCCGGGGCATATGTCGCCCATGTTGTATGGCGTTCTTTCAATGGCAGGGAAATACAGCATGGAAGATTTGGCCAATTTTCGCCAGTGGGGGAGTGTTACTCCCGGTCACCCGGAAGTAGATGTTGAACGGGGAGTTGAAAATACTTCGGGGCCACTTGGGCAAGGTCATGCAATGGCTGTTGGTGCTGCAATTGCCGAGCGTTTTTTGGTTACACGTTTCGGCGAATGGATGGCACATAAAACATACACCTTTATTTCCGATGGCGGTGTTCAGGAAGAGATATCGCAGGGTGCCGGACGAATTGCAGGATTTCTGGGTTTGAATAATCTGGTTATGTTTTATGATTCGAACGATATTCAACTTTCAACATCAACAACCGATGTAACAAAAGAAGATACAGCTAAAAAGTATGAAGCATGGGGATGGAACGTAATCTCAATAGTAGGAAATAATACGGAACAAATACGCGAAGCACTTAAAAAAGCAAATGCAGAAACAGAGCGGCCTACACTAATTATTGGGAAAACAATAATGGGAAAAGGTGCAGTAACCGAGGCCGATGAAAGTTACGAAGGAAAATGTGAAACACATGGAATGCCATTAACAAATGCCGGAGCATCGTTTGCAAAAACAATCGAAAATTTAGGTGGCGATTCTGAAAATCCATTTCAGATTTTCGACGATGTAAAAGCGTTGTATGCGAAACGCGAAGCACAACTTATTGAAGCTGCAGCTGCAAAAAAAGCAGAGCAGCAGAAGTGGGAAGCTGCAAATCCTGAGTTGGCACAAAAACTAAATAAATTCTTTTCAAATAAGGCTCCTGAGTTTGATTTTGCTTCCATTCAGCAAAAAGAGAATGTGGCAACCCGTGGTGCATCGAGTGCTGTTTTGGCTGCATTTGCCGATGGTGTTGAAAATATGATTGTCTCTTCTGCCGACCTTTCGAATTCTGATAAAACCGATGGATTTCTGAAAAAGACAACAGCGTTTACAAAAGGCGATTTCAGCGGATCGTTTTTGCAAACAGGAGTTTCGGAATTAACAATGGCTTGTATGATGAACGGAATGGCACTGCACGGTGGAGTAATTCCGGTTTGCGGGACTTTCTTTGTATTTTCAGATTATATGAAACCTGCAGTTCGAATGTCGGCATTAATGGGCTTGCCGGTTAAATATGTTTGGACTCACGACGCATTCCGCGTGGGAGAAGACGGCCCAACACATCAGCCAGTTGAACAGGAAGCACAAATTCGTTTAATGGAGAAGCTAAAAAATCACAAGGGCAAAAACAGTGCATTGGTACTTCGTCCGGCCGACGGAAACGAAACTACTGTGGCATGGAAAATGGCTTTGGAAAACACAACTACTCCATCGGCGTTAATCTTGTCGCGTCAGAACATTACAAATTTACCAGTTGAAGGCGATGTTTATAAAGCAGCACTTCGCGCAGAAAAAGGGGCATACATTGTTCAAGAGTGCGACGGAACGCCTGATGTTGTATTGCTGGCAAGTGGTTCGGAAGTGGCAACGTTGGTTGAGGGTGCAGCTCTTTTAACCGAAAAAGAGGGGTTGAAAGTTCAGGTTGTATCTGTGCCTTCCGAAGGTGTTTTCAGAAATCAATCAAAAGAGTATCAGGAGAGTGTTCTTCCAACCGGAGTTCCTCGTTTTGGAATGACTGCCGGATTGCCGGTAAATCTGTTAGGATTGGTTGGTGAAAATGGAAAAATATGGGGAATGGAATCGTTTGGTTATTCGGCTCCTTATACCGTACTCGATGAAAAACTTGGTTTTAACGGCGAAAATGTTTTTACTCAGGTAAAAAAGATG
>WGCT01000448.1 GCA_015493625.1 Draconibacterium sp.
AATAAGTTTTTAAAGTTGCTAAATATACTATTTTACAAACAAAATGCATTTATTAAAAACAGTCGTTTTTGCAGAAAAGTTCAACAAACAATTTTTATTTGAAAATAATATCACTCTCTTTATCGGCGCAATATTTTGTTCACGTTAATGCTCGAAATTCTATTTGTTATTGAAAAAGAGTAGTAAAAGTATTAATGAACACTCACATCAAATAATTCTTTGCGGTTGAATATATTGTAAAAAATCCGTTATTTTTGAACCAGAAATTTTTAAAATGAATATCGACAAATATCCATCGAAACTACTCGAAAATGCGGTTAACGAATTTTCCAAACTACCCGGTATTGGGCGAAAAAGTGCCTTACGACTGGTGCTCCATTTGCTAAGGCAAAATACCGAAGAGGTAAATGCTTTTGGGAACAGTTTAATTGAATTACGAAACGAAATAAAGCATTGTAAAATTTGCCATAACATTTCCGACACCGAAATTTGCAGCATATGCTCGAACAAAGCCCGAAACGAAAGTGTAATTTGTGTTGTTGAAAATATTAGAGATGTAATGTCGGTAGAAAATACACAGCAATTTAACGGATTGTATCATGTTTTGGGTGGAATTATTTCGCCAATGGACGGGATTGGCCCTGCCGATTTAGAAATTGACTCGTTGGTTAAACGAATTGAAAGCGGCGAAATTATTGAAGTTATTCTAGCACTTTCTACAACGATGGAAGGCGATACTACCAATTTCTATATTTATCGGAAATTAAGAAACCTCAATATAAAATTATCGACTCTGGCACGCGGGGTTTCTATTGGCGACGAACTTGAATACACCGACGAAATTACACTTGGGCGCTCGCTTACCAACCGCGTTCCTTACGAGAGCTCAGTTGGCCAGTAACATCACTTCGAAACAGGAAGTAACAATTTTTTCTTTGAATAAATTTCCACAGCCATAAACGGCAGAAATACAAAGCGAAGATTTTTTGAAGGAAACATCAGATTTGCTACTTTTTCTCGTTATGAAAAAGGAAAATGCTACATTTGAAAAAAATTGAACCGGGCGAATGAAACTTTCGATAGTTATTGTAAACTACAACGTAAAACATTTTTTAGAGCAGTGCCTGCACGCAGCAATTAAAGCAGCCAAAGGAATTGATTCGGAGATTTTTGTGGTCGATAACAATTCGGTTGATGGGTCAACACAATTAGTTCGCGAAAAATTTAAAGAGATTATTTTTATTGAAAACCACAAGAATGTGGGCTTTTCGAAGGCAAATAATCAGGCAATAAAAAAGGCAAAAGGAGAATACATTTTACTGCTCAACCCCGACACGGTTGTTGAAGAAGATACATTTTCAAAAGTGCTGGCATTTATGAACGAACACCCCAATGCAGGCGGGTTGGGTGTAAAAATGATTGACGGGAAGGGGAACTTTCTTCCCGAGTCGAAACGTGGATTGCCAACACCATGGGTGGCATTTTATAAAATGTTTGGCATTTCGAAACTGTTTCCAAAATCAAAAAAATTCGGGAAATACCACTTGTCGTACCTCGACGAGAATAAAACTCACGAAGTTGATGTTTTGGCCGGAGCATTTATGTTGCTGCGAAAAGAAGCGTTAGATAAAGTTGGATTGCTTGATGAAACTTTTTTTATGTACGGCGAAGACATCGATCTTTCGTACCGAATAACACAGGGTGGCTACAAAAACTACTATTTCCCCGAAACTACAATTATTCATTATAAAGGTGAGAGCACAAAAAAAGGGTCGTTAAATTATGTAAAGGTGTTTTACAATGCAATGATAATTTTTGCACGGAAACATTTTTCGGGTGGCGGAGCAACACTTTTGTCGCTACTCATTCATTTGGCCATCTATTTCAGAGCTTCACTTGCACTTGTAAAACGGGTGGTCGATAAAATTTATCTGCCACTGCTCGATGGAGGATTTATTTTTCTCGGCTTTGTTTTTTTAACTTCGTATTGGGAAAACTTGCGCTACCACCCGGGCTACTACCCGCCCGAGTATTTGCATTTTGCAGTGCCGGGATACATTGTAATTTTACTTACGGGAGTCCTTTTTTCGGGAGGTTACCGGAAACCTGTTAGCATTTATAAAATTGTTCGTGGTGTTTTGTGGGGGGCAATTTCTATTTTAATTGTTTATTCCCTCATCGACGAACGGTTTCGGTTCTCGAGAGCATTAATTGTTTTGGGCTCGGTGTGGGCAGCTTTTGCATTGGTGCTTTTCCGCGTTTTACTTCATATTTTTAATGTTAACGGTTTTCACCTCAACACAAAAAAGGCGAAACGAATTGCAATTGCCGGCAGGTTAAAAGAAGCCAACAGAGTAAAAAAACTAATTGAAGAGACAACCATTCAATCGGAAATTGCCGGTTTTATTGCACTCGACGAAACCGACTCCGATAAAAACTACATTGGCGAAATTAACCAGTTGGAAGAGATAATCAGAATTAACGGAATTGACGAAATTGTTTTTTGTGCCGAAGATATTCGTGCAGCACAAATTATTAAAGCAATGCTTGCGCTAACACAGCTCAATATCGACTATAAAATTGCGCCGCCCAAGAGTCTCAGCATCATCGGAAGCAACTCTATTCATACTGCCGGCGATTTGTATGTGGTAAACATAAATGCCATTTCGAAATGGAACAACCGGCTAAAAAAACGATTTTTCGACATCCTGCTCTCGTTAATTCTATTTATTTTCAGTCCGCTTGTTGTTTGGTTCTTCAGAAATAAGAGAAATCTGTTTTCGAATATCTCAGGAGTTTTATCAGCAAAGAAATCGTGGGTGGGTTACATTTTAAACAAAGATACTTTCGAAACGCTGCCAAAAATAAAACCGGGCATTTTAAATCCGGGCGATATGTTTTCCGAAATTTCAATCGATACGAAAAAACAGAGTCAACTAAATATTCTTTACGCACGAAACTACAGTCTGCTAACCGATGCAGAGATAGTTTTTAAAGGGTGGCGAGATTTGGACAGGTTTTCAATTTGACTTTAAACAACTTCATTATTAAAAATTAAATGAACAACCAACTTAGATACGGAAAAATAGCACTACGGCCGCTGGAGCCCGAAGATATCGATTTGCTTTACAAATGGGAAAACGACATAGAAATATGGGAAGTAAGCAACACACGCACACCCTATTCGCGCCACGTTTTGGCACAATTTTTACAAGAGGCGGCAAAAAAAGATATTTACGAAACCAAACAGTTGCGTTTAATTATTGAAAATGGAAATGGCACTCCGGTTGGTGCCATCGATTTATTCGATTTCGACCCCTACCATTTACGTGCCGGTGTGGGAATTTTAATACATAACAAAACCGACCGCAACAAAGGATATGCAACCGATGCACTGAAAGCACTATCGAAATATGCTTTCGAGGTTTTAGGATTGAAACAACTTTTTGCAAACATAACAGCCGACAACAAAAACAGCATCGCACTTTTCGAAAAAAACGAGTTTATTCAGGCCGGCATAAAAAAGGAGTGGATAAAAACAATTTCGGGCTGGAAAGATGAGATACTATTTCAAAAATTTTTGGGATAAAAATATTTCAATACAACCATAGCTCCATAAAAAGTCAGGGTTTCAGTTCGAGTGAAACCCTGACTTTTTTATACTGATTACATTGTACTTCTTATTTCCCCTTGCTCATTTCGGCAAAATATTTATAAAACAGTGGAATAGTTTTTATGCCGTTGAAAAATTGTTCAAGCGGGTAGTTTTCGTTGGGCGAGTGGATGGCATCCGACTCGAGACCAAAACCCATTAATACCGATTTTATTCCCAAAACCTCCTCGAAGGTTGAAATTATTGGAATACTTCCACCCGACCGAACGGGCACCGGACGTTTTCCAAAAACTTCGGTATAAGCTTTTTCGGCTGCTTTATATGCCGGAATATCTATTGGGCAAACGTAACCCTGTCCGCCGTGTAACGATGTTACATTTACTTTTACCGAGTTTGGAGCAATATTTTTAAAATAATTTTTAAATAATTCGGCAATTTGTTGGTGATCTTGATTAGGTACCAAACGCGAAGATATTTTTGCAAACGCTTTCGATGGGAGTACTGTTTTTGCCCCCTCGCCAGTGTAGCCACCCCAAATTCCACACACATCGAATGACGGACGAATTCCAGTACGCTCGTTTGTCGAATAACCTGCTTCTCCGCTTAACTCCTCCACTTCTATTGCTTTTTTATACTCCTCTTCGTTATACGGAGCTTTTGCCAACAGTTCGCGCTCTTCGGCAGCAACTTCCATCACATCGTCGTAAAAACCGGGAATTGTTATTTTTCCTGTTTCATCGGTCATTTTATCAATCATCGAACAAAGCACGTTAATCGGGTTGGCCACTGCCCCGCCAAATATTCCCGAGTGTAAATCGCGCGACGGGCCGGTAACTTCAACCTCCCAATATGCCAACCCACGTAATCCGGTGGTTATCGATGGAATATCGGGAGCAATCATTCCTGTATCGGAAACCAAAATAATATCGGCTTTTAACATCTCTTTGTTTTGTTCGCACCAAACCCCGAGACTCGGCGAACCAATCTCCTCCTCGCCTTCAATCATAAATTTCACATTACAAGGCAACGTATTGGTTTTCACCATTAATTCGAAAGCTTTTGCATGCATAAATCCCTGCCCTTTATCGTCGTCGGCTCCACGGGCAAATATTTTCCCATCGCGAATTTCGGGCTCGAATGGTGGAGAATTCCACAACTCAATCGGGTCGACCGGCATAACATCCATGTGTGCATAAACCAAAACAGTTGGCAAAGCAGCGTCTATTAATTTCTCGCCGTAGGTTACCGGATTGCCCTCGGTTTCAAAAACGTCTGCTTTATCGGCACCGGCATCTAAAAGTGTCTGTTTCCAGTATTTCGCCGCTTTATACATTTCGGGTTTTCGGTTTTTTTCAGAGCTGATTGACGGGATCCGAATTAACTGAAAAAGTTCTTCGAGAAAACGGTCTTTGTTTGCTTCAACATATTCATTTATCTGTTTCATATACATCTGTTTTTTAAAACCGAAAAGGGCAATCCGTTTATTACCGAATTGCCCTTTAAATATTGTAATTCTACTGTTTAGTCAACAATAGCTTTAAATCTCGAATTTTCGAAATACTTAGCAAATTCCATATCGTTTTTTGCTTTTGCTTTCATGTCGGGATTAATGTTGCAAGCCGCTTTTAAGCTTTCGAACATAAAAGTTTCTTTTGCTGTACGAGCACCAATAATTGCTTTTAAGTACTCTTTTTTATAGCAATTTGGGTGATTAATAGCATTTAAATCTTTTAATGCACCGTTGTTGTCGCCGGCTAAAATTTTAGCGAGAGCAGTATTTCCATCAGAAAATTTGCTAAAATATTTTACCGCTTTATCGTATTCTCCTTTTTTAACGCTAATAATTCCTAAGTTGTAGTTCACCTCATCGCCGGCACCCGAGGCAGCACCAAATAAAGTTTCTGCATCGGTTAAATCATTAGCATGCAAAGCAACAGCACCTAAATTATTTTTAACTATAATTTCATCGTTTTTCAACTTTTCAGCTTTTTCGAAAAGAGGTTTTGCATCGTCGTATTTTTTCTGTTTTACCAAAACATAACCTGCGTTATTTGGACCGCGCCAGTCGTTCGGATAGGCACTGATAAACGAGTTATAAACAGCAAGCTGATCGTCGAGCTTGTCGAAAAGAGTTGCTGCATAAAGCAATTCGGCTTCATTTAACGACGATGGATTCGATTTTGCTGCAGCTTTTAGTTCCTCATCAGATTTTCCGGTTACCTCAACACTGGTTACCATTTTTGCACGGCGCAACTGTGGCAGAATATCTTCGGCAACATCGGTAAATGTTTCGCTTAGGTTTTTAATTTCACGCTCACGTACTTCCGGGTCGTTGTACATTGAGAGCACACGCAGGATTAACTCTTTATCCTGAATATTCGACTCTTCCAACAATTTTTTAAATCCATCCCAGTCTTCGGGTGTATATTTTGTTTTTAACTCCACATCAACACCGGCAGCTTTCAATTTTTCAGCTAAAAATTTCGACGAAGTCTCTTTTCGTTTTGCGGCCAAATCGGTATTTAAATCAATACTTCCGTCGGGAGAAGCGTAAGCAGAAACTTCAACTCTTTTCAATTCTGTCTTTTCGTCTTCGTTTGCTTGTTGAGTAAACTTTTCCAACCCCTCTACATCGCTGGCATTTGCCTCCTCTTTACGAATGTTTGCACGATTAATTAAATAGTGAATGTCGGCCATCATTTCGTCGGGAACAACACGTTGAAACGGGTCGGTTGCTGGATTGTATTTTCCTGTTGTATTTACTTCGCGCTGAACGCCCAAAATTGGTTTTGGCATGTTCATTACCAATTCGCTGGTAGCAAGAACACCATCGGCAATTTTAACGGGCTCAAAGTCAACCGACTTTTTCCCCTGAGTTGCTGTAATTTTAACATATAACTCCGATTTACTCATGGCCTTATCGAAAGCAACCGAATTTTTATAGTTTACACTTCCTCCGTTGTTGTAACTAATAACTTTATTATTTGCCTCAACATTTTCGCCTTGAACAGCAACAGGATTAAACGCTTTTTCTCCTCCTTCGTATTTCAAAACAGGCGTTGCAACAAGAGTTGCTTTTTTGTTGAAATATTTTGCCGGGAAACGGGTATTAATTGCCAAATCGACATCCCCCCCATGGGCTTCCAACAATTCCGGAGTAACTTTAAATTTAATTTGGTCGGCATTTTTTTTCATCTTGTTAAGCCCCGAGCACCCCGATAAAACAACGGCTACAACGGCAACGAGAACAACATGTTTTGCATTGATTTTGTACATGGTAAAAATTGTATTAATTGATTTTTATTTATATTAGTTTAGCCAACAAAAATAGCAAGCTTTTTTTTATAAAAAAGGAGGTTACACTTTTTTATTTCAATATTAAGCGGTTTATACCTAATTTATAATCACTATTAAAAACGGCCTCTTTTATTAGGCGATAATGCTGATAATTATTAACAAAATCGATACCGGTTGTGTCGATTACCAAGATAGGAAATGTGAGATTTTGTTTAAAAAAAGTAAAATAACCGTTTTGAATTTTTTCGAGGTAACCGGGTTGAATATTCTGTTCGTAACTTCTCCCCCGTTTTTCAATATTCCGGAGCAACTGATTGGTGTTGGCATGTAAATAAACATACAAATCGGGTTTCGGAACCGAATCGAAAACCATATCGAAAATCTGCCTAAAAAGGTGGTATTCATCGTCTTTCAACGTGTTTTGCGCAAATATTGAAGATTTGGCAAAATAGTAGTCGGCAACTAAAAACGAATGGAACAGATCGAGATTTAACAGTTCATGTTTAATTTGGTTGTAACGGTCGGCAAGAAACGACAACTCCAACGGAAATGAATAGCGCTCCTGATTGTCGTAAAATTTAGGAAGAAACGGGTTGTCGGCAAATTGCTCTAAAATAAGTTTTGCATTGTACTCTTTGGCCAACATTTTCGAGAGCGTTGTTTTCCCTGCACCAATATTTCCTTCAATAACCAAAAATCGCATCATAAAAAAATTACATTATTCTTTTTTCCGAACGAATTTTCCTATCGTTTACTGCGCCGAAAACATACCCGGGTATTAATCCAATTGAAAAACCAATAGACAACATTTCGGTTGAATATCCGGGAACTGTTTTCATTAAAATAAACCCCAGAATTAACCCGGCAACTATACCGATAAACGAGTAGTGGTAAGCGAAATAATAGGGTGGATAAAATTTGTGTTCTTTCTGCATATGTTTCGAAATACGATAAATTAACCGGTCGTAATTGCGCCGCGTTTCACCGGGCTCGTTTACCGTTTTATCAATTTCAGAAACGGCTTCTACAATTTCAATTTTATGCTTTTGGCAAAACGAGCAATTCGCAGATAAAGTATCAATTCTCGTAATGTTTCTTTTAAATTCATTCATTCGAAGAAAACGCAAATCTTTATCGCGGGCATCTTTTAATTTGCTCTCTATTGTTTCGTTTATCTCTTCTGCCCAGTTTCCCATTC
>WGCT01000449.1 GCA_015493625.1 Draconibacterium sp.
TTTTACCATTGAGTATTTAAATAAAAATTCGCATAAACTAAATAGTTTCTACATTCAAAAATATAAACAGTATTTAAATAATATTGAAAAAACAAAGTGATAAATAACCCGCCCAAAATATTAGTGATAAAATCGGAGTTTTCGGAATTAAAAAATGTTGAAGGCTTTGTAAACGAAATATTTACTGAATGTAATATTGCACATAAATATTTTAATAAAGTCTATTTATGTGTCTCCGAAGCAGTAATAAATTCAATTAGACATGGTAATAAATTCAACAAAGAAAAAGAAGTTTCTATAGTTGCAAATTATGGAAATAAAAAATTAAATATTGAAGTTACCGACGAAGGTGAGGGTTTTAATATTAACCGAATTAAAAATCCTATCGATAAAAAAAATATTAAAAATGAGTCGGGGAGAGGAATTTTTATAATTAAATTGTTGTCGAAACAAATTGAATACAACGAAAAGGGAAATAGTGTTCATTTTAAAATAGAATGTTAGTGTGTGATATTAATTTTTTCTTCGAAGATATTCAACCATTTACAATTCAAAAAAATCATATTGTAAAGTATATTAAAGAATTGATTATTAATGAAGTAAAAAAGTGTGGTGCGATTTCTGTAGTTTTCACTTCCGATAATTACCTGTTGGAAATGAACAAAGAATATTTAAATCACAACTATTTTACCGATATTATTACTTTCGATTATGTTGAAAACGATTTAATTTCGGGCGACCTTTTTATTAGTTTCGACAGATTAAAGGAGAATGCTGAAAAGTTTAATATTGAAGTAGTTAAAGAAGTTTATCGGGTTGTTTTTCATGGTATTTTGCATTTAACGGGTTACAACGATAAAACCGATGTTGAGCAAAAATTAATGACCGAAAAGGAGAACTTTTATTTAGGAAAAGTTGATTTTAGAGGAGTAAAAATATGATACCATTTTACGATGTTATAGTTGTTGGGGGCGGTCATGCAGGTTGCGAAGCAGCTGCTGCAGCGGCCAATTTAGGATCGAAAACATTGTTAATTACAATGGATATGACCAAGTACGGTCAAATGTCATGCAATCCGGCTATGGGCGGAATTGCCAAGGGACAAATTGTTCGCGAAATAGATGCACTTGGAGGATATTCAGGAATGATTGCCGATAAAAGTACCATTCAATTCAGAATGCTAAATAAATCGAAAGGGCCTGCTATGTGGAGTCCCCGTTCGCAAAACGACAGGTTTAAGTTTTCTGAACTATGGCGCGAAACACTGGAAAATATCGATAATCTCGATTTATGGCAGGATGCTGTTACCGGTTTAATAATCGAAGATTTTGAAGTGAAAGGCGTTAATACAATGATGGGAGTCGATTTTAAGGCCAAAACAGTTATTTTAACCAATGGTACTTTTTTAAATGGTTTAATGCATGTTGGTGCCTTAAAAATGAAAGGTGGACGAATTGGCGAAGCTGCTTCTTACCATATTTCTGAGCAGTTGGCAGGTCTGGGATTTAAAACCGGTCGCTTAAAAACAGGCACGCCTGTTCGAATTGATGGAAGAACAATTGATTTTTCTGCCTGTACCGAACAAAAAGGAGATGTTACGCATTACAAATTTTCGTATTTACCCAATACTGAAAGTAAATTAAAACAACGGTCGTGTTGGATTACACATACAAATCTTGAGGTTCACAGCGAGTTGGAGATTGGTTTCGATGAATCGCCAATGTTTGATGGTACTATTAAAAGTACAGGGCCGCGCTACTGCCCTAGCATTGAGTCAAAATTGGTTACTTTTGCCGGAAAAGACAAACACCAGCTTTTTTTGGAACCTGAAGGCGAAAATACCGTTGAGTACTATTTAAACGGTTTCTCGTCATCGTTAGCTTGGGAGGTGCAATACAAGGGTTTACAAAAAATTAAGGGACTTGAGCATGCAAAAATTTTTAGGCCTGGTTACGCTATTGAATACGACTATTTTGAACCAACACAATTAAATCATTCACTTGAAACAAAAATTGTTAACGGACTCTTTTTTGCCGGTCAAATAAATGGTACAACCGGATACGAGGAGGCAGGGGCACAAGGTTTAATGGCCGGTATAAATGCCCACTTAAAAGCACACAACTCAAAAGATTCTTTTGTACTAAAACGCGATGAAGCTTATATTGGAGTGTTAATCGACGATTTAATTACCAAAGGAGTCGATGAGCCTTACAGAATGTTTACAAGCAGAGCTGAGTTCAGAATTTTATTGCGCCAGGACAATGCCGATATTCGATTAACGGAAAAAGCATTTAATATTGGCCTTGCTTCACAAAAACGTTTAGATTTATTACATGAAAAAACACGCTTAATTAACGAAATAATTGATTTCGTTAAGAAGTTCAGTGTTAAGCCACAGTTTGTAAATCAATTACTTACAGAGAAAGGAACGTCAGAATTAAGGCAGGGAGTAAAACTTTTCGATATTATTTTACGCCCTCAGATTTCGATATTCGATTTAATCGAGTACATTACCCCGTTTCAAACGTTTCTTAAGCGGGTTCCCGAGGCACGTTGGCGCGAAATAATTGAGGGTGCCGAAATATTAATTAAGTACGAAGGATATATTAACCGCGAAAAAATCCTTGCAGAAAAACTTGATAAATTTGAGAATATTTATATTAAGGATAAGTTTAATTATGCTAAATTGAAATCAATATCTACCGAAGCACGGCAAAAATTAGAGGCGATAAATCCAGAAACAATTGGTCAGGCAAAACGTATTTCCGGAGTTTCTCCTTCCGATATAAATGTGTTATTGATTTTGCTGGGTCGTTAATGTTTCACGTGGAACACAGATTTTTTATTTAATTATTTACCGAAAACGTTTAGGTTGAAATATAAATCGGAAAACAGACATATTAACCATTTAAAATCCCTGATAGCGGTTTTGCCACACAAACCGGGTATTTATCAATATTTCGACGAAAAAGGCACAATTATATATATAGGGAAAGCTAAAGATTTAAAACGACGCGTCTCCTCATATTTTACAAAACAGCACGAACATCGAAAAACAGCTCTGCTTGTACGAAATATTGCTGACATTAAACATATGGTTGTGCAGAGCGAGCAAGATGCACTGCTACTCGAAAATAATTTAATTAAAAAATACCAACCCCGTTACAATATCCAACTAAAAGACGATAAAAGCTTTCCGTGGATTTGTATTAAAAACGAACCTTTTCCACGCGTGTTTAAAACCCGTAATTTAATTCGCGACGGTTCTAAATATTTTGGTCCTTATACGTCGTCGTTTACTGTACGAACATTGTTGGATCTGTTTAAAACCGAATATAAACTGCGAACATGTAATTACAATCTCAACGAAGAAAATATAAAGAATAAAAAGTATAAAGTTTGTTTGGAATACCATATTGGAAACTGTACTGCTCCTTGTGTGGGGGAAATATCGAATGAAGAATACAGCAAAGGAATTACCGATATTACAAACATCTTAAAAGGAAATATTTCGGGCGTTATTAAACACTTAAAAAAGGTAATGAGCGAAATGGCAGAAAACATGAATTTTGAAGAGGCCAATAGAATAAAAGAGAAATACGATGCTTTAATACGATATCAAAGTCGCTCTACCATTGTTTCTCCAAATATTACCGATGTCGATATTTTTTCGATTGAAGTGGACGATAAGTTCGCTTTTGTTAACTATTTAAAAGTTATTCAGGGCGCAATTATTCAAACATATACACTCGAAATTAAAAAGGCTTTAAACGAAACTGTTGAAGAGCTTTTATTGCTGGGTATTGTTGAAATTAGACTAAAGATATTTAGTAATGCCAAAGAAATATTAGTGCCGTTAAACCTTGAAAACGTTATTAATAACGTGCGATTTAAGGTTCCAAAAAGAGGTGAAAAACTTGATTTATTAAAACTTTCGCAACGAAATGCAAAATACTTCAGAATGGAGAAGGAGAAGCAGGCAGTAATGAAAAATCCTGCTATCCGTACCAATAGAATATTAACTACGATTAAAAAGGATTTGAGACTAAAAGAGTTGCCTGTTAAAATTGAATGTTTCGATAACAGTAATTTACAAGGATCTTTTCCTGTTGCATCGTGTGTGGTGTTTAAAAATGGTAAACCAAGTAAAAAGGAATACAGGCATTACAATATTAAAACCGTAGAAGGACCAAACGATTTTGCATCGATGGAAGAGATTGTTTACCGCAGGTATAAACGACTTTTAGACGAAAAAGCAGCACTTCCGCAGCTTGTTATTGTTGACGGTGGTAAAGGACAGTTATCGTCGGCTGTTAAGGTTTTGGATAAATTGAAACTACGTGGGAATATTGCTTTAATTGGCATTGCTAAAAAGCTTGAAGAGATCTATTTCCCCGGTGATTCAGTGCCCGTTTATATTAATAAAAATTCAGAAACTTTAAAAGTAATTCAACACTTACGCGACGAAGCTCACCGGTTTGGAATTACTTTTCATAGAGATAAACGCTCAAAAGCTTTTATCTCTTCCGAATTAAACTTAATAAACGGAATAGGAGAGAAGAGTGTGCAAATTTTGTTGAGAAAATTTAAATCTGTTCATACTATTACAGGTTTAAAATACGAAGATTTGGCTGAGGTTATTGGCCGTTCAAAAGCCACTTTAGTTTACAATTATTTTCATAAAAATTTAAAATGAAGCCAAAAGTATTACTTGGTATGAGTGGCGGTATCGATAGCTCTGTTGCAGCAATGCTTCTTATTGAACAGGGCTACGAAATTATAGGTATTACATTCCTTTTCTCCGATGTTAATAATAGCAATGAGACGACCGTTAAAGACGCTAAGAAGCTTGCAGAAAAGTTGAATATCAAACATATTGTTGTCGATTTACGTTCACTTTTTAAAGATACTGTTATAACCTATTTTAAAAGTGAATATATTGCTG
>WGCT01000450.1 GCA_015493625.1 Draconibacterium sp.
ATGGCTAAATGAAGAATTTGAAAATTGCTTAACCGATAATTTTCAAATTATTAAACCCGATTTTTCGGGTTCCTATTTGGTTTGAGTATATTACAAAGCCCCAAGGGGGCAAAAGCAGCAGGATAGGGCATCGCCCTGTTAATAAATACAATACGAACCCCAAAGCCCCAAAGGGGCGTTAGCATATAAGAAGATTAATCCCACAAATACCGTTCATCATAATCAATCCCATATTTTTTCAAAAAGGCCAGCAGTTCTTCTTTAAATGTCATCTTTCGGTGGTGTTTTTTCTGGTTGCTAATATACTCAGTTACAACATCAATCTGTGTAGGATTAACTGAAAATATTCCATAACCGTCTTGCCAGTAAAACCCGGAATATCTATCTCCTTTTGTTTTAATCCATTTCGATGATTGTTTTTTTAGCTCCTCTAAAAGTTTCATTTGTGCAACTTTCCTTGATAAAAGGCATAAAATATGGACATGATTTTTGTACCCGCCTACCTTTACAGGATTGCACTCTAACCCTTTACAAATGCCCCCCAAATATTCATAAAGTGAATCTTGCACTGAATCATCAATTAAATTTTGACGGTTTTTGGTACCGAATGTTATATGTACATAAACCTTAGATAACGATTGTGGCATGGTTGTTTTTGCTTTCGCCCCGTTGGGGCTGGGTTTCATCTCTATCATTCATCGGGCGATGCCCGATGCTATTGCTTACAGGGCTTTGCCCTTACTATTCTACATTTTTAGTTCTTCCCGAATATATTCTAACGATAAGAGCTTCTCTTTTACCTCTTCAATATTAAGCCGGGTAGTGTTGTGCGAATTGTAATCTTCAATCTCTGCTGTTTTAATATCGCCATCCTCAAAATACTTCCCATAATTCAAATCGCGGTTATCAGCCGGAACCTGATAAAATCCTTTAAGGTTAATTGCTTTTGCCATCTCTTCGCGCGTGCAAAGTGTTTCGTACAATTTTTCTCCGTGGCGGGTACCAATTGTTTTTATTGGGTTATCGGCATTAAACAGTTCTTTAATAGCCTGTGCCAAATCGCCAATAGTAGATGCCGGTGCTTTTTGTACAAACAGATCGCCCTGGTTGCCGTTTTTAAATGCAAACAGTACCAAATCAACCGCCTCTTCCAACGACATCAGGTAGCGGGTCATATTTGGGTCGGTTACCGTTATTGGCTCGCCCTTTTTTATCTGCTCAACAAAAAATGGTATTACCGAACCACGCGATGCCATTACATTCCCATAACGTGTTAAACAAACTTTTGTAGTATTGCCCGGAATATTGCGCGAGGCAGCCACAGCCACTTTTTCCATTAAAGCTTTACTTATTCCCATGGCATTAATTGGGTAAGCAGCTTTGTCGGTACTCAGGCAGATTACATTTTTTACTTTGTTGGCAATGGCTGCCTGTATTACATTCTCGGTGCCAAATACATTTGTGCGGGTTGCCTCAATGGGAAAAAACTCGCACGATGGTACTTGTTTTAATGCAGCTGCCTGAAATACATAATCTACTCCACGCATGGCCATTTCAATACTGTTGAAATCGCGTACATCGCCAATGTAAAACTTTACTTTTGGGTTGTTAAGCCTTACCCGCATATCGTGTTGTTTTTTTTCGTCGCGCGAAAAAATACGGATCTCTTTAATTTCGGTATCTAAAAAACGGTTTAGTACGGCATTACCGAAAGAGCCGGTTCCACCTGTTATTAATAGTGTTTTGTTTTTGAACATGGTATTATTTTTTTAGAAGTTGCACTGTGTTACACGGTATTGCCACTGTGTTACACTGTGTAATTTTCTATTGATTATTATAAATTTCAGTTAGAAAATTGAGAGTTTGTTCTGTTGTTCTTAAACATTTTATCTTTTTTAAAAGTTGCACGATTCTTCACTGTAAAATATATTTTCTAAATCTGGTATCTAAAAAGCAGTTTAGTATGGCGCTACCCCAAATGCCTATACCACTGTTTACTATTAATTTTCATTTTGGCGTTACAAACAACATACAAACACACAATACAATCGCACGCGAAAAACGGGTATTTTCTGTTGCATTATAACTGTAAATGTCAATCTAATAGTTTCTTATAAAGTTTAATATACTCTGCGAATTTCTCATTTTTATCGAAATTTTGTTCGATATGTTTTCTACACACTTTTGTGTATTTTTGTTTGCCTTTACTCTTTATGCTGCTAATAGCTTTTATTAGTTCTTTTATATCTCCCTTTTTTACAATAAAACCAGTTTCCGTTATTACCGACTCCGGACTGCCTCCGGTTCTATAGGTTATTACAGGAGTTCCGCATGCCATCGATTCCAGATTTGTGGTTGGAAAATTATCTTCTAAAGTTGGATTTACAAATACATCGGCAGTGGAGTAAAGTTGTACCAGTTCTTCTATACTTTCGGTTCTTTCTATCCCAATAATGTTATCGGGCAAAATTTTAATCTGTTTTGCAGAGAGCCCAACCAGTACTATTTTATAATTGTTGTTAAGGTGTTTGCTAAGTTTTATAAAATCGTTTAACCCCTTTCTTTCTTCCCATGTACTTGCTACACCGAGAATAATAAAACTGCCATTTAATCCGTACTTCTCCCGAAAAGAGTTGTGTTCAACCGGTTTAAACTGCGAAATGTTAATACCGTTATGAATTACAT
>WGCT01000451.1 GCA_015493625.1 Draconibacterium sp.
ATACTAGAAAAAACTCCCGATAGTTAATACTGTGCACACAATTAAGAGAACCAAACTTAGTCCGAAGGAGAAATTTAGTTTATTCTCTTTTACTAAAAACCGAAAACTAAGAAAGAGGAATACAACCTGAGCCAACAGAAACGGAATGGTTAAAATTTCGCGGAAAACGCCAACAATTACAAAATCGACTTTAAAAAAGTTGAGAGCATAAAGAGTTGCAAAATAAGCAACAATTACTAAATTAATTCGCATTAACGATCTATTATTCATAGTATTAACTTCAATTAAAAATATCTAATTCAAATCTAATATTTCATTTCAACATCGAGTTGTCGTCCTTCGGCAAAAGCTTTTTTGTCGAGCGAAGTTCCAACTCCCATTCCCATTACCATTCCTATCGGGATTCCAATTCCAAGAAATGCCATGTTCCCCAAGGCTGTTCCAATTGCAATACCAAACGACACGCCAAAAACCGACAATCCAATGGCGAGCCATTTATCTCGATAGTAGTTTTTTGGGACTAACTTCAGCTCTTTTTCAAGCAGACCCAAAATTTTGGGTTGCATACTCCGCAACTTTTTCAGAAGCATTCTGTTGGTTCCCGGAAACGAGTTTATCTCGTCAATATATTCGTTTAGTTTGCTAACAACATCGTCTGTAATCTTATTCTTTCTCAGTTCTGAGAACAACTTGTTAAGCCGGACAATTTTGGCTACCAGTTTTTTATTTTCTTCAATATTCTCTTTTTTATCAATCTCTTTAAGAATCATTTTAAACCTTTAAGGAATTAGTAACTGTTCTTTAAATAGATTACACCTCGCTCAAATTTATCGTAATTTAAAACAATTCTTTTGATGGCAGACATCGTTTTCTCCAATTTTCTTACTTTCGCAAAAAAAAAAATGAAGATTCAATTTCTCTTGCTTTTATTAATTCTTACTGTTTTTAGCGGGTGCAAACAAAACAGCAAATATATATACAACAAAGGTTTTGTGTATGGCACAATGTATAGCATTATTTACGAAAGTCCCAACGGCAAAGACTTGCAGCCTGAGATAGAGAAAGAATTTAGAAAGTACACACTCATTTTCTCTCCTTACGAAAAGGAGTCAACCATTTCGAAAGTAAACCAAAACCGGCCGGTTTCGCTTGAGCCCGAGTTTATTACTTGTTATAAAAAGGCAATGGAGATATCGGAAATTACAAATGGAGCTTTCGATATTACGGCAGGGTCGCTGGTAAATGCGTGGGGATTCGGGCCTACAGAAAAAGAGAAAATGACACCCGAAAGAATTGACAGTTTAATGCAATTAACAGGATATAAAAAAATCCGGTTAAAAAATGGAGCTATTATAAAAGATAACCCAAATATTGATATTGACATGAATGCCATTTCGAAAGGGTACACCAGCGATTTAATTGCCGATTTTTTAAAAAATAAAGGGTGTAAAAATTATATGGTTGAAATTGGAGGAGAGATTGTTGCTCACGGGAAAAATGCAAGAAACAAAGTCTGGACCATTGGCATTAGTAAACCCGACGAAAACCTTTACGAATCGGTTACCGAGATTCAGGCAAAACTTCAATTGAACAACAAAGCGATGGCCACCTCCGGGAATTACCGTAATTTCTATATCGAAAACGGGAAAAAATATGCTCATACCATCGACCCCAAAACAGGATATCCGGTTCAGCACAGCCTGTTAAGTGCCACGGTTTTAGCCGACGACTGCATGACTGCCGACGCTTTTGCCACATCGTTTATGGTGCTTGGAATGGAAATGGGAATTGAAATTGCCCGCCGGGTTCCGGGTCTGGAAATCTACTTTATCTATTCCGACGAAAACGGAACAAATCAGGTTTATATGTCGGAAAATTTTAGCAAGTACATTGTTGAATAAGAGGAGCTTTTATTTTTTCGGGTTTGCTCCCGGAACAAACAAAACTTTGTCGTACTTCACCTCTTTCCATGCACTTCGCTGAGCTAGTTTATCTTGTGTTTGCGCACAATAAACACCGTTGCGCTTTAAATGCCTGTTTCCGCTAACATGTGTATTGGGGAAACGTCCTCCTTTTTTCAAAACAATTCGTATTGCCATGGCAAATATTGCAAATGCCAGTAATCCAACCGCCAGTAATATAATTTTCAAAAATTCCATAATTACTCTTTTTCTGTGTCAAAAATAGCCTTTTTTTACTACTGTGCGACGATTATTAAAAGATTCTTCGCTCTTTTTTTTAAAAGCAGGCATGTAATATTTGTCTGTTAACCTCACTGCAAATTGGAAAAGTTACACGCTCAGCAAAGAGAGAAAGAGGTAAAATATACGTGACAATTCAAAAAAAAATAACACAAAAAAAAGAAATAGGGAAAAATACGGCGTTAAAAACTACTCGCCCATTTTTGTATTCCCTATTTCTCTCTTTTATTATTTTCGTGTTTATTCAACAAAAAACAACATCGATACTGTTTAAAAAAAATTATCTGGCCGCAGTCAGAAGCGCATTTTTAGGAATATTTCCGGTTAACGTTTTCAAAAATACTTCAATATCGGCAACCTGCTTATCGGTTAAATCGCGGTTTAATTCGGCTTTCCCCATAATTTTAATTGCCTCGCCCAAATCGGCAACACTTCCATCGTGAAAATAGGGAGCTGTTTTCTCGATATTTCGCATTGGCATCGATTTAAACACA
>WGCT01000452.1 GCA_015493625.1 Draconibacterium sp.
ATTTATAAAAACGGTTGGTGCCGGAGTTGCTGTGTCGGCAATTGCACCAACTGTTTTGGCAAATAGTTTTAGTGAAGAAAAGAAACTTGTTATTGGAATAATAGGAGCTGAGAATTCGCACTCTCGCGGTTATGGAAAAGTATTTAATATAGAAAAGAGGTTTCCCGGAGTGGAGTTGAAATATATTTGGGGAGAGACCGATGCGTTTGCAAAACGTTCGATGAAAGAGGGGAAAATTCCAATTCAGGTAAAAGATCCCGCAGAAATGATGGGAAAAATTGATGCGTTGATTGTCGACCATCGTCACGCAAAATATCATCTTCCTGCAGCCACTCCTTTTGTTAAAGCAGGAATTCCAACGTTTGTCGATAAACCATTTTGTTACCGGGCTGCCGAGGGAAAAGAGTTTCTCGAAATGGCTCATAAAATTGGAACGCCGGTTACTTCGTACAGCTCGATTGCACACAGTGCCGGTACTTTAGATATGAAAGCACAGCTTGCCGAAATGGGACATATTAATCAAGTTGTTCGCACCGGTACTGTCGATTTGGATTCGAAATATGGGGGAGTGTTTTTTTATGGTGTTCATCTTGTTCAGCCATTGTTGGAAATGTTTGGCGAAGATGTTAAAGAGGTGAGAATAAATCGTGATGGACGGTATGGAAATGCAAGTTTGAAATTTTCGAGCGGTCTGTTTGCAACCCTTATTTTTAAACGAAAAGCTTATGGCTGGCAAACCTATGTTGAAACGGATAAGCAGTTTGTTGAATTAAAATCGAGAGTTGAAGAGCCGGAAATACCGCTGAATGATGCATCGATGATTAAGATGTTCAGAACCGGGAAACTGCCGCGAACTTACCAAAGTATTCTTAATAATGTTTCGGTTCTCGAAGCACTTGAAAAATCTGCTCAAACCGAAAGTTGGACAGAGGTGAAATACGAGAAACTTGGTTTTTAAAAGTTTCGTTAAAACGGGAATTCTTCAGTGTCGTTAAATTCAATTTTTTCTTGTTTGGGTTTATCGGCAATTAAATGTTCCGGGTTCGAAACAACATAAATTGCTTTGTGCGGGTCGGTAACGGGGCAGGCATATTCGCAGGCTCCACAACCAATACAAATGTTGGGGTCTGTTTTAGGAATAGTGAGGTCGTTATTGTAATCAACCATTTTTACGGCTTGTGTGGGACAGTGCTCCGAGCACGAACCACACGATGTTCCTTCCGACTCGACAATGCATAATTCAACCTGAAAATGAACTTTGCCAATTTGAGTAACGTGCTTCTCTTCTTGTGGTAAAGTAATTATTGCACCGGTTGGGCAAACTTCGCCGCATTTATGACAATCGAAATTACAGAAATAGGAGTTGTAATCCATTTGCGGAATATTGATTCCGGTAAAACCATATTCTAAAAACGAGGGTTGTAAAACTTTTGTGGGGCACACTGCAACGCAAAGGTGGCAGCTTATACAACGCTCTTTCAGGTGCTCGATGCTTTTTGCCCCAGGAGGAGCTACCGGGCCGCGATCGAAATAGAGGTCTTCTTCGTTAACTGAAATCTCGGTTGTGTTAAAAGGAATTGCTTTCGTTGCAGCGTATGAAGTTGCTGCTGTTAGCAGAATTCGTCGTTGCAATCCTTTTTTATTGTCGGGAGTTTTAACCGGCACTGTTTTTAACCGTTTATATTTAATGCCCGATAAATCGCAAACCGGAATACAGTCGAAACAGGAGATACACCTTGTTTCGTCGACCTCCATATTTTTTATGTCGATACAATTTGCTTTACAAACGGTTTGGCAATTGCCACACTGCGTGCAAGTAGAGTGTGCTATTTTAATTTTAAAAATCGAGAATTTTGAAATAAATCCAAGCAATGTTCCAACCGGACAAACTGAATTGCAAAATAACCGGCCACTTGTTCCGGCGAACCAAACAATGATGAACAGCATTGCTAAAGCAAAAATAAATGCACCCAAACTAAACGGACTGTATTCGATAGTTTGTAAATTCAGAAACGAAAAATTAACTAAAAAATTATTGACAAATAATGCTGCCGGTTGAAAAATGTGTGTGCCAAGACGGCCAAATATTGCGTAAGGATCGAGTAAATTAATAAATAAAACACCGCTGAATGCAATCGATATTAAGGTAAGTATTAAAATAGTGTAGCGTAAAATATTCAACGCTTTTTTAAATCGCAGTCGTTGTTTTTTTGTAAACCTGCGCCTTATGAATATTATAATATCTTGTAAAATTCCCAACGGGCAAATTGTCGAGCAATAGATACGTCCACCAATCAGGGTCATTGCAATAACTACAATAAATCCGACAGAAAGAGTTGTGCCGGGTGTTATAAATTTTAAAACTGAAGCGGTAAATTGAAGATACAGTGCCGAGTTTTGAAATGCCGAAGGCAAATTTCCTTTAACATCGAAAAAAGAGATGAGGATGGCAATAAAAAATAGAAGAGCTACAGCAACTCTTGCTCGTTTAAGATATTTCTGCATAAAAACTTAAGTAATAAAGTACCCCCTGTAAAGTTGATTTAAATTGTAATTCTTTTAATGTTTAACGATTTTAAATCTGTTGTTCCAACACCAAGCTCCTCGGCATATGCAATATGTTTAACTTTTTTAGTGTCGACATCAAATATTTTTGTTGCAGCAGTATCGGCAGCAACCATATCGGTCGATAATATTTGATATTTCATATTTGCTACGTCGTCAACCGATACGCCGCGGGGGCCATTTCGTTTCATTACGTTGTATCCGTCAATAATATTGAGGTTTGGTTTTTGGTGCGACGCAAAATCGGCAATGCACTGATGGAGGTTATTTTTATGCCAAAATTCTCTATCCCAGACAATTCCCATCATGTTTTTCATGGTGAGCGACATGGTTGCCCCGCCGTGGTTTTTTAGTACCGGCACATTAATAAATACGTCGGAGTTAAGTATCAATTCGTGTACCGAAGCGGTTTTTAGTTTTTTGCCTTTTTCGATGTTGACTTTTTTGTACATTTTTTTGTCTTTCCCTGAAACTACTTCGCCACCGGCATCTTTTACTGCTTTTTCTATGCCGCTGTTTTTGTAGCAACGTGTCCATTCGTCGCAAGTATTATCGAAAACATAAACTTTTTTGGCTCCTGCATTAAAACAATGTTCAACAATTGCTTTAACCAATATTGGGTTTGTGTTTGCAGCCCGCTCGGGAGGTACATCCCAGCCAATATTTGGCTTAACAACAACTACGTCGCCCTGCTTTACAAATGCCTCCATTCCGCCAAGTGCTGCAATCCCTTTTTCAAACATTTCATCAGGTTCTCCCCCTTTTACGGCAACAAGGTCGTATGGCCCCGTGGCCGGTTTTTCGGCACCAAAGACTTTTGCAAAACTAACTGTTGTCAATAACGCTCCTGCACCTGCTGTAACTCCAATCGATTTTTGTATAAATTCCCGCCTTTTCATTGTGCTAATATTTTATTACCTCGAATATCTTTTGTGATTTTGCCACAATATATAAAAATTTATTTAAAAATTAATCCGGCAAGTTATCAGACTGTCAGTGATTTAAATGAACCAGATTGTGAAGGATATTTTACACAGATAAATACGATTAAATGCTTGCTAGCTTGAAATATTGCAGATACCCAAAAACCGAATAGTTATTTGGGTTGAGTATATGATTCCTATCTCTTTTTAGTTTTCCTGAAAATTGTCAACTTCTTTGTATTTTATTTAAGTAATTTTATGCTGAACTTTTAAATGTTGATAGAATGAAAAGATTATCTCTCGTCGTAATTATTTTTACAATTTTTTTTCAATCGTGTTATTCTCCCGAGAATGGGCCTCGCGAGTTAAAACTATGGTACAATGCACCTGCAAACAAATGGGATGAGGCACTTCCCATAGGAAACGGCCGGTTGGGAGCAATGGTTTTCGGTGGTGTTGCAAACGAACGAATTCAACTAAATGAAGAGTCGGTTTGGACAGGAGCTCCTGTAAAACGTGCAAATCCGGAAGCGTTAAAAAATCTCGAAAACGTTCGGGAACTTTTGTTTGAAGGAAAGTATGCCGAAGGTGACCGGTTGGCTCAGGAAAAGATAATGGGAACCCGTTTGGAAACGGGAGCACACACCTACCAAACACTTGGCGATTTGCATTTGCGATTTGTCGGGTTGAAAAATATCTCGAACTACAAGCGAAGTCTCGATTTACGTACTGCTGTTGCCACAACCGAGTTCGAATCGGGAGGAGTAAAATATAAACGCGAAATATTTTCGTCGGCACCCGACCAGATTATTGGATTAAAATTAACAGCTTCGAAAAAGGGGAAACTGAGTTTCTCTACTTCAATCGACAGGCCGGGTAATGTGGAGCATGTTTCGGTACACGGTACTCAAATTATAATGTCGGGATTTGCTGCATATAACGGTAAAGGAACAAAATTTGCTTCGGTAGTTTCGGTAAAACCTGTCGGTGGGAAAGTTGCTACAACCGATTCGACAATATTGGTTAAAAATGCCGACGAGGTTG
>WGCT01000453.1 GCA_015493625.1 Draconibacterium sp.
AAAATGCTTAATCTGAGATTTATTCAAGACAACCCGGAACTGGTTATCGAGAAATTAAAGAAGAGAAATTTCGATGCGTCGGAGATTGTAAAAAACATACTTGACCTTTACAAACAAAAAAACCGGTTGCAAGGGCAGGCCGATCAGGCAAAAGCCGAGATGAATAAAATATCGAAAGAGATTGGAATTCTTTTTCGCGAAGGAAAAGCCGACGAGGCGAATGCTGCCAAAACACGTACTTCAGAAATAAAAGAGAGCATTAAGCAGTTTGATATTGATTTTGCTGAAATTGAGAAAAATGTGTTCGACTTGCAGGTTCAACTTCCCAACCTTCCGCACGATTCGGTTGTGCCCGGGAAAGGCGAAGACGATAACGAAATTGTAAAAACAGTAGGAACCATTCCCGAAATGGATGCGAATGCTCTTCCCCATTGGGAATTGGCGCAGAAATACAACCTTATTGATTTTGAATTGGGAGTAAAATTAACAGGAGCCGGATTTCCCGTTTATCGTGGCAAAGGTGCACGCTTGCAACGAGCTCTAATTAGTTTTTTCCTCGACCAGGCTCGCGAAGCCGGTTACGAAGAGATTCAGCCACCACTAATGGTGAACGAAGCTTCGGCATACGGAACCGGGCAGTTGCCCGATAAAGAGGGACAAATGTACCACGACGCTACCGATAATTTGTATATGATTCCAACTGCCGAAGTTCCGGTAACAAATATCTATCGCGATGTGATTTTAGATGCAAAAGATTTGCCTTTTAAAAATACGGCATACAGCTCGTGTTTTCGTCGCGAAGCCGGTTCGTACGGAAAAGATGTGCGCGGCTTAAATCGTCTGCATCAATTCGATAAGGTAGAAATAGTACAAGTTGCTCACCCCGAGCAATCGTATAAAATACTCGATAAAATGGTAGCACATGTTGCCCAACTTGTTGAAAAACTTGAACTGCCCTACCGGATTTTGCGCTTGTGTGGCGGCGACATAGGTTTTACTTCGGCACTAACCTACGATTTCGAAGTCTTTTCGGCAGCACAGGAGAAGTGGCTCGAAGTAAGTTCGGTTTCTAATTTCGAATCGTTTCAGGCTAACCGGTTAAAACTACGTTTCCGCGAAGAGGGTGTTAAAAAACCACAAATTGCACATACATTAAACGGAAGCGCTTTGGCACTGCCCAGAATTGTTGCAGCTCTTTTAGAAAACAATCAAACGCCCGAAGGTATTAAAATCCCGAAAGTTCTAATTCCGTATACCGGATTCGATATTATAAATTAGTTATGGCACACGAGTTAAAAGAGCGCCAACGACTTCCGAAATGGATGAAAATGAAAATGCCGAAAGGCGAGAGCTATTCGAAAGTTAAAAATTTGGTCGATAAACACGGACTGCACACCATTTGTACCAGTGGAAATTGCCCGAATATTGGCGAATGCTGGAACCGTGGAACTGCTACTTTTATGATACTCGGCGACATTTGTACGCGTAGTTGTAAATTTTGTGCCGTAAAAACCGGAAAACCTCTTGCTCCCGATTTAAATGAACCGCAGAAATTGGCCGAATCGGTAAAAATAATGGGCGTAAAACACTGTGTAATCACGTCGGTCGACCGCGACGATTTAGACGATCAGGGTGCCGGAATTTGGGCACGTACAATTACCGAAGTAAAACAACTGAATCCTAATACAAAAATTGAGGTTCTTGTTCCCGATTTCAGTGGAAATACCGAAAGAATGCAGCAGATTATTGATGCCCACCCCGATGTTATTTCGCACAACCTCGAAACGTGCGAGCGACTTACACCGGCAATTCGCTCGGCTGCAAAATACCGCCGCAGTTTAGAAGTAATAAAATATATTGCCCGGAATTTTACTGTGGCAAAATCGGGAATTATGCTCGGGCTGGGCGAAACCCACGAAGAGATTCTACAAACAATGGACGATTTGTTGGCAGCAGGCTGTAAAGTAATAACCATTGGACAATATCTGGCTCCTACATTAGAACATCTGCCGGTGGTGGAATACATTCACCCCGAGCGGTTTGCCGAATACAAAAAAATAGGATTGGAAAAAGGATTTTCGTTTGTCGAGAGTTCGCCGTTGGTACGCAGTTCGTACCGTGCCGAAGAACATGTTACTGCATAAGAAAACCCAAACTTCAATCTTCAAAAAAGGGAGGGAAAAGAAACAACTAAAAAATATAGCTGTGGCACAATTTAATTACATCGATTTAGGATTAAAAGACTACAAACAGTGCTGGGATATTCAGGAAGAGTTACTGGCCGGAGTTGTAGCCGACAAGCGGGCATTGGGGAAACCATCAGAAAAAAATCACTTTTTATTGGTTGAACACCCTCATGTTTATACACTTGGTAAAAGTGGCGACGAGAAAAACCTGCTTGCTCACGGCGACTTGCTAAAAAAAATAGACGCTACATTTTACAAAATTAACCGGGGTGGCGATATCACTTACCACGGTCCGGGGCAACTGGTTGGTTACCCCATTATCGACCTCGAGAATTATAAAATAGGGGTGCGCGAATACATCGAGAAAATGGAAGATGCCATTATTGAAACCATTGCCGAATTTGGATTAACGGGCGGAAGGAAAGAGGGAGCAACCGGAATTTGGCTCGATGCCCAACATCGTGTACGCGCCCGAAAAATTTGCGCCATTGGCGTGCGGGTAAGCCGCTACGTTACCATGCACGGTTTTGCTCTGAATGTGAATACCGATATGCGCTATTTTAATTATATTAATCCGTGTGGGTTTCAGTCGTTTGGCGTTACATCAATTAAGCAGGAACTTGGAAAAGAAATTTCGATGGATGAGGTTAAAACACTGCTAAAAGAGAAGTTCAATAAATTATTTTGATTCTGAAAAAAGATTCTCCGGCGTTATATTCCCGGAGAATCTGGTTTTTTCTATTTGTTTTTTTCGTAATACTCTTTTACTTCGTTAACTCTAGCTCGCTTTGTTTCACTATCGAGGAAACTTGCTCTGAATGAGTTCTCTGCAAGTTTTGCAATATCTTCTTTTGTCAATGCTAAAGCATCGGCAGCTGCCTGAAAGTTTTCGTTTATATAACCTCCAAAAAAGGCAGGGTCGTCGGAATTCACAGTCGCCAAAATATCTTTCTCAAGAAAAACTTTTAGCGGTAGATCTTCCATTTTTTTCACCGCTTTAAGTTTTAAATTTGAAAGCGGACAGACGGTGAGTGGCATTTGCGTGGTAGCGAGTTGTTTCATCAACTCATCGTCTTCAATTGCGCGAATTCCGTGGTCGATACGAGCAACTTTTAACAATTTCATCGAGTTCCAGATGTATTCGGTTGGGCCCTCTTCTCCTGCATGGGCAACGGTTAAAAACCCTTTGCGGATGGCCTTTTCAAAAACACGCTCAAATTTATTTGGCGGATGGCCAACTTCCGACGAGTCGAGACCAACGGCAACAATAATATCTTTATAAGGCAGTGCCTGTTCCAACGTTTTTATTGCTTCACTTTCATCGAGATGACGAAGGAAACACATAATAATTTTGGACGAGATACCCAGTTTTGTTTTACCGGCTTCGAGCGCTTTATGTATTCCGTTAATTACTGTGCTAAACTCAATGCCTCGTTCGGTATGCGTTTGCGGATCGAAAAATATTTCGGTATGAACAATGTTTTGTTCGTGTGCTTTTTCGAGATACGCCCACGTTAAATCGTAAAAGTCCTGTTCGTTAATTAATACTCCGGCACCCTCGTAATAGATATCGAGAAATTCCTGAAGATTATTAAAGCTGTACTCTTTTTTTAAATCCTCAACCGAATTGTATTTTAATTTAATTCCGTTTCGTTGTGCTATTTTAAACATTAATTCGGGTTCAAACGAACCTTCAATATGCAGGTGAAGCTCTGCCTTTGGAATGTTGTTTATAAAGTTCTTCATTGCTAAAAAGTTGTAATTTTTTAAACCGTACCCTTACTTTTGTGTGTGTACGAATTTGATTCGTTTAATTATATTTTAGGCAATTCCCATGGTGCGCGATAGGTCGGCACCAGCAGTTTATTTGCCTCGTTGTCGTTAATAAATTTAGTGTTTTCTGCATCCCAATTTAAACGGCGTCCGGTTTTGTAAGCCATATTTCCGAGGTGACAGACACGTGCCGTATTCGCGGCAATTTCAATGTTTGTATGCGTATTTCTGTTCTTGTCCTTAATGCATTCAATAAAGTTCTTCATATGGTTATCTAAGTCTTTACCATCTCCTTTAGTTAATTTAACACGTTCCATTCGTGGATTTTTACCTCCTTCGGGAATTACTTCCCATCCTTGCCGGTCGACCACCAAAGTTCCGTTGTTTCCAACAAAACCAACGCCATGCGAGCGGCCATAATAGCCACCGTCAATTCCAATTCCATGATCCCAGAGCATAGTAAAATCTTCAAAATCGTATAATGCCTGTAAAGTGTCAGGCGTTTCGGCGGCATCGTTTGGATAAGCAAATTTACCACCCATTGCCATTACCGATTTTGGCGATTTAACCTGCATGCCATACAATGCAAAGTCGATAATATGTACTCCCCAGTCAGTCATCATACCTCCTGCATAATCCCAAAACCATCTGAAATTAAAGTGAAATCGGTTTGGGTTAAATGGCCGTTTTTTTGCTGGTCCCAACCAGAAATTATAATCGACACCGGCCGGAACCGGAGCGTCGGGTTTTACGGGTATCGATTTCATCCATCCCTGATACGACCAAGTACGAACTGTACGTATTTTCCCCAGTTTCCCCGAATGAACAAAGTTAATGGCGTCGAGCCAGTGTTTCCCACTGCGCTGCCACTGTCCTATTTGTGCAATTGTTTCGTATCGATTGGCGGCACGTTCCATAATATTTATCTCTTCAATGGTATTCGACAGTGGTTTCTCACAATATATGTGTTTCCCTTCCTGTGCGGCATACACAAATGGCAGTAAATGCCAGTGGTCGGGAGTACCGATAATTATCACATCAATTCCCGGTTCTTCCAGTAGTTTTCTGAAATCTTTAAACCCTTTTGGTCGCTTGCCCTGAATTTTCTCCGTATCGGACAGGCGCTGGTTTAATATATTTTCATCGACATCGGCAATGGCTGCACATTCGGTGTTTTTCTGGCGGAGGAATGTCTTCAGATCTGTAAAACCCATTCCTCTTGCCCCAACTAATGCGCATACTAATTTCTCGTTAGCATTGGCACACGAATTCATTGCCAGCGGCATCGAGGCCGCAACTCCTACTCCGGCAGTTGCCAAAGCAGAATTTCTGATAAAAGCTCTTCTGTTGGTCATATCTTTTTAAAATTGTTAGAATTTCAATGCTGGAAATCCAAAGTTTATTGTTGTTTTACTCTTTCTCACTCTTTTTGCATGGCATTGTCGAATGCAATATTTGAAGGCTCGAAATCGACAAATTTCACAAAATTGTATGCCTCTTTTGCTCCTGCTTCGCGGTTCATTCCGCTGTCTTCCCATTCAACCGAAAGCGGACCACGATATTTAATATCGTTTAATGCACGAATAATATTTTCGAAATTGATTTTGCCGCGCCCCAAACTACGAAAGTTCCAGTAGCGACGATTATCGCCAAAATTCATGTGCCCGCCAAAAACACCAACATGCATTGGTTTGTCGCTCCAATAGGCATCTTTCATATGAACATGGAAAATACGATTGGGAAATTCGTAGATAAATTTCACATAATCGACATGTTGATATCCAAAATGGCTGGGGTCGAAATTAAACCCGAAAGCAGGATGATTATTTAGTGCTTTTAGCGTTAAATGAGCGGTATGAATATCGAAAGCGATTTCGGTAGGGTGCACTTCGAGTGCAAATTTTACCCCCAGTTTTTCGTATTCATCTAAAATAGGAGTCCACCGGGTTGCAAATTCTTTGTACCCTTTTTCAACCATTTCGGCGGTTACCGGAGGAAACGAATAAAGCAAGTGCCAAATCGGACTTCCGGTAAACCCAACTACAGTGTTCAGCCCAAGCATTTTAGCCACTTTTGCCGTTTTAATCATTTCGGCAGCTGCCCGTTGTCGTACTCCTTCCGGGTTGCCGTCGCCCCAAATATAATCGGGGAGGATACTTTTGTGGCGCTCGTCGATTTTGTCGGCAACACACTGCCCAACCAGATGGCTTGAAATGGCAACGAGTTTTAAATCATATTTTTTGAGAAGTGCTTTTCGTTGGTTGCAGTAATCCTGATCGGCTTTATCAATCTCCATATGGTCGCCCCAGCAACAAAGCTCGAGGCCATCGTACCCAAACTCCTGCGCTTTTTGGCACATTGTTTCTATGGGGAGGTCTGCCCACTGTCCGGTAAAAAGAGTTACTGCTCTTGCCATAAATTCTATTTTTAGTGAAGTTGTTTGAAGTTAGAGAATACAACTCCGAAAGCATCTTCGATTGAAGCCTAAAAATAGTGAAAATAATAGGATTTTCAGCGGAACAAAGTAAAAAGTAAAGCCGGAAAAGGCGAAAGAAAAAGGCAATAAGTTATTTTGAAATTTCTAGCATTCGCTGAATCGGAATTTTTGCTTTCTCAATTACGTCATTGGGAAGAGTAACTTCGGGTTGTTCGTATTTCATGCATAAATAGAGTTTTTTTAAACTGTTAAGTTTCATAAACTCACAGTCGTTGCAGGCACAAGTAGAGTCGGCAGAAGGTGCTGGAATGAAAATTTTATTGGGGCATGCTTTTACCATTTGGTGTAAAATGCCGCTTTCGGTTGCAACAATAAATTTTTTTGCGCTGCTCGACTGAACATAGTTTAAAAGCGAAGTGGTTGAGCCAATGTGCTTTGCCAGTAAAAGAACCGGTTTTTCGCACTCGGGGTGGGCAATAAATTCGGCGTCGGTGTGCTCGTCCATTAACTTAACAATGTTCTCTACCGAATACTGCTCGTGTACTACGCATGCTCCATCCCATAAAACCATTTTGCGACCGGTAATGCTGTTTATGTATCCTCCCAGATTTTTGTCGGGGGCAAAAATAAGTTTTTGTTCTTTTGGGAAACTCTCTACAATTTGTTTTGCATTTGCCGATGTACAAACAATATCGGTCATTGTTTTTAACGCGGCGGTGGCGTTTATGTAAGTAATAACTTTATGGTCGGGGTAGTTTGCTTTAAATTCAGCAAATGTTACGGCCGGTGCCGACTCGGCCAAAGAGCAGCTGGCTTTTAAGTCGGGCAAAATAACTTTTTTATTGGGGTTTATAATTTTTGCTGTTTCGGCCATAAAATGCACGCCAACAAACACAATTGTTTCTGCATCGGTTTTAGCGGCTTCCTGAGCTAATCCCAGACTGTCGCCCACATAATCGGCAATGTCCTGCAGTTCGCCTTCAACATAAAAATGGCTGAGAATAACAGCATTTTTCTCCTTTTTGAGTTTTTTAATTTCTTCAACTAAATTGAGTTTCGAATCAATCGATTCATCAATAAAACCTTTCTCCTCAAGCATTTTATTTATCTCTACCTGTTCCATTTTTTTCATTTTATGGTTTGCCATTGTTGCCATTGGCAATAAATTGGGCGCAAAATTAAGAATTCATTTAAAAAAACAGTAATTTGTCTGAAATGTTTAATACTGAGGTACCATAATATACTCAATTCAGGTTGATTTTCAGGAGAAGCTATGTGATTCGAGTATAAACTTTGTAGTGCTTTTTATTTCAATACTTCGTTAGAATTTTGTTTCTCGTAAAGCCGTAAAATCGCAAAGGTCTGATTTTTAAAAAATTATGACAACTGCTTATGTCTTATAATTCTCTGTTTATGAGGTATTTATAAAAATAAACCGAACCATTATAATTTACAGTTGCCTTTTATTCGATAAATTGTTTGTAGTTTTCGTAGCGGTCAAGAATTTGTTTTACGTAATTGTAGGGCTCTTGTCCGCGTACATAACCGTATTTAATAAATGGTTTCGAATAGTTTTCGCGATAGCTGAGTTTTAAAATCGCTTTCTCCACATTATTGTCCCAAACATCCTCTTTAAGATGCTCCTCTTTTGCCAGTTTTTGCGCATCGAAAATATGATGGTAACCACAATTGTATGCTGCTAAAGTAAATTTTATTCGTTGAATGGAGTCTTTTACCGATTCGAATTTTCCTGAAATATTTTTCAGGTAGTTTATACCTCCTTTTATGCTTTCTTCCGGGTTACTCTTATTTTTAACACCATAAGCTTTTGCCGTTTTGGGCATCATTTGCATTAATCCATACGCTCCTGTCCACGATTTTTTGTTCGGATCGAAATTCGATTCCTGATAAATAAGAGCAGCCAACAGTCGCCAGTCCCAGCCAATTTCTTTGGAATAAGTTTTAATTAAATTGTCGTACTTGCTGATTTTATTTGTGTTGAGACTTAGATAATCGCTCCTTTCACGTGCCTTAAAACTTCTGTTATTTTTAAAGTATTTGTTGTAAATCACATAATAGTCAACACTCTTTTTAAAATCGTGCAGCCAGTTGTTTATTGCTTTTTCGAGTTCGGGAGAGTCGGAGTGCACGGCCCACGCCATTCGTTGCGAAAAACTTATGGGAACACTAATGTCTAAAACAGGGTAGTACGATGCATTAATGCTTGCAAGGTTGTTGTCGGCAACAGTGTATTTAATTTTGCCATTGGCAACCATCTCAATAATTTTATTGGTCGACAGATTTCCGGGAAGTGTATCGATATAGATCTTTCCTCCTATTTCGTCCGACAGGTTGATAAGGCGATGCATATACGATGAATTTTTTCGAACCGAAACCGTATCGCCAATCAACTCAATAGCATCGTGAATTAACGATTTTTGCAGTTTGCTCCATCCCATTTTTCGCCAGTTATCGGGTTTTTTCTGAACCAAAACCTGATGGGTTAAATAGAGGTAGTCGGTAAAATGAACTTTCTCTTTTCGCTCGTTTGTAATGGTAATGCCGTGTGCTACCAAATCAACATCACCATTATTTAAATTGTCGAATAATCCGTCGATATTGTGCGATATTTTAATCTCCGGTTTTACACCCAAATAATCAGCTAAATGTTGAAGCATTTCGTATTCGTAACCCATAGTTTGCCCCCGGTATAGAAAGTAGCTGGTGCTGCTGTAAATGGTCAGAATTTTTAGTTTGCCCTCTTTTTTTATTATTCCCAAATCGCGATGAGAATGCAATTTTTTGCTCTCCTTTTTTGTTTGAGAAGTGCTACATCCACCAAGAATAAATATTGCAAAAAGCAGAAAGAGAGAAATTATTTTATTTACCATATTAATCGTTTTTAAAATGGCAATTAATTAACTCTTCCCGGAGGGCGGACTTCTTCGCCTTTTACCTTTGTAATGTTATCGCCCAGCTCTTTTCGGGCGCGGTCGCCAATTTTTTTGAGTTGCTCAACAATTTCGGGATATTCCGCCGAAACATCGGTGGTTTCAGAGATGTCGTTTTTTAGGTTATAGAGTACAATCTTTTTGAGTACACCTTTTGCGTAAGGTCCGGGAAATCCGTCCATTCCGGGTTTTACTCCCACATACGACCGGTAGGTTTGCGGATAGTACATTTTCCAGTCGCCTTTTCTAATAGCGCGTAACCCACCACCGTAATAGCACCAGAATTCATCGCGGGTTGTCACATTTTTACCCTCTAAAATGGGTAAGAAACTTATTCCATCAATCTTTTTTTCCGGGAGTTTTGCTCCGGTTATTTCGGCAATAGTGGGTAAAATATCGATGGTAGAAGCTATTTTGTCGATGGTTTTACCGGGAGCGATTTTTCCCGGCCACCACATTACACATGGCTCGCGATGTCCGCCTTCCCAAACTGTTCCTTTTCCCTCGCGCAGTGGTTTTGCCGAACCTGCATGATTTCCGAAGTTGAGCCACGGCCCATTGTCGGAAGTAAAAATTACCAATGTATTTTCAGCAATTCCATTTTCTTTCAAAGCGTTTAAAACTTCGCCAACCGACCAGTCAACTTCCATTACCACATCGCCAAAAAGCCCCTGTTTGCTTTTTCCTTTAAATTTGCTTGAAACGGCAATTGGTACGTGTACCATAGAGTGCGGCAAGTATAAAAAGAACGGATTCTCTTTGTTTCGATTGATAAAATCGACAGCCCGTTTGGTGTACATTGTTGTTAACTCGCCCTGCTCTTCCAACGTCCAAATCTCTTTTACTTTTTTGTTTCCTTCAAGTAGCGGTAATGCCGGATATCTAAGTTTCCCGGGGCGGGTAGGATTTTTTTTATCCTTTACCGGAATGCCATCGTAATCGACCGGCCACATATCGTTGGAGTAGGGAATTCCAAAGTACTCGTCGAACCCTTGTTGAAGCGGTAAAAACTCTTTGTGATGTCCCAAATGCCATTTCCCAAAAATAGCCGTTTTGTACCCCAATGGTTTAAGCATTTCGGCAATGGTTGTCTCGTCGGGATTTAGACCCTCTTTTGCACTGGGCATGTAGGCGTAGTGTACACTCACACGGTCGCAATAACAGCCGGTCATTAACGATGCACGCGAAGCACTGCAAACTCCGGTTGACGAATAAAAACTTGTAAACCGCATTCCTTCGTCGGCCATTTTGTCGATGTTTGGAGTTTCGTAACCCGTAGCTCCAAAACAGCCCACATCGGCGTACCCCATATCGTCGATAAAAATTACAACTACGTTCGGAAGTTTTTTCTCTTCAACATTATTTTTACACGAAACAGAAAAAACAATAGTTCGTTAAAAACACACATAAAATGCTGAAAATCAGCAAAATAAAGTATTAAAAATTAGGTTAAATCCCTGATAATCAGTATCTTAATACATTTTTACCACAATCTGTATTGATATGATTACCAAGGGATATAAGTCTTATAACAATCTCATAGTCAGCATTATAGTAATGATGCCAAAAATAAACAAACGAAGAAAGGACTTTTTAGTTGAGGTCTTTGAGCTTTTTTTAAGTATCAAGGGCCGCGTCAACTTTCTACAGCTTTC
>WGCT01000454.1 GCA_015493625.1 Draconibacterium sp.
ATCTATATTTATACAATTTCTTAATTAACAGGCATTTATTTTTTTAAAGTAGCCACTTTTGTCATTTTATAATTCCCCTTTAAATCGCGGTAAACAATGGTATTCCACACTTCGCCGTTGTCGAGTTTAAAGTCTATGTCGTAGTTTATGCCGGCTACTACCTGAGTTTTTACGTGAGTAATTTTATCCAGTTTTGCCGAAGTATTCATCTGTTGTAAAACAAAATTTAATGCTTTTTCAACTTCGGGGGTTACTTCGGTTTCGCTCCAGCCGCCGGGCATACTTTTTTTAAATGTTTTAACCTCAATTAATTCAACATCATTTCGGGTTCTGAAAATTACACTTGAAATTCCATCTTTTGGTACTGTTGCAAGGTACAATCCGGTCGACATAAAACTATTCTCTTTCCCCTCGGTAATTTTATATTTAATTGTTAATTTATCGTTCTCAAGGTCGCAATAAACAGGCTCTATTTCTTTTGAAATTTTTGATGGTTTTGTTGCTACTGCAACAACAAAATTTTTCTCGAAATCTACTTTGTCAACTTTATTCTTCATGGTTTTTGCAATACCAAAATAGTTGTCAAAATCGTGTTGATTTGTTAATACAAAATGTTTAAAATTGTTTTTAAATCGTACTGTATTCTTTGCAAAATAGCCGTTAATAGCTTTACAGTTTACTTGTGTCGAACTGTTTTTAGCACCTCTTAATGCGGTTTTTTTATTCAGAATAAATCGTCCTTTATAAACTACTCCAACTATTGGAATGTCTTTTAATTTCTCTGGCTCAATTTTAAACGGATTTTCTCTTAAAATGGTAAAAGTCGCCTCTTTTCCCTCTTTTATCGAACCAATAACATTCTCCATTTCAAATGTACGGGCGGCAGTAATTGTAATTCCTTTCATGGCGTCGTAAACCGAAATTCGTTCTTCCGGACACATCACTTTCCCACTTGCTACGATTCTGGTTGCAGCAACCCAAGCCAACAGAAGTGGTTCGGCAGGTGCCATGGCAAAATCGGAGTGTAACGAAACGGGGATTCCTCTTTTTGTAAATTCTTTTAACGAAACCATGTGAGATGCTCTTTCCGGCCCTAAGCCTGTTTCGCTGTACTTGTCGGCCAGTGCCCATAAATAATATGGATTTGCAGAAATTTCAACACCCAAATCGGCAGTGCGTTGTGCCTGTTCGGGGCTAAATAAACCTACATGGTGAAATGTAGTACGGTGGTTTTTACGTGGATTGCGTTTCATGGCCGCTTCAACAAAATCTAAATATTTGTCGTACGCCAAATCGCCGGTAATATGTATGTGTATTTTATAACCTTTGTCCCACCAGTAGTTAAAAATATCTTGTGCCGGCTCCAACGGAATTATCCATTCCGAATGACAAGTCGGGCAATTAATAAAACCATCTAACAGTTGTAGCGCCAGCGAATAGATGGCGCCATCGGCAAATGTTTTATACTGTTTTGGCAGAAATTTAATGTACTCGGTATTGTATAAACCGGGCAGTGAATCGATATGTGCTTCGTAAGCATCGTTTCCTATTTTCTTTACAAACTGTTCGGGGAAACCGGCAATTAGAAATATAGTATAAGCTTTTGCTTTTTCGGTGCCATCAACCAATACTGCATATTCATCTTCAAACGAACTGTTTGGGAAACTTGGCTCCATCATGGCGGTAAGTCCATTTTGAAGCATTAATTGAGATATTCTATCCATTCCCCGTTTTAACATCTCCTGGTCGCCAAAGAATGGGGCAAGTTTTGTTCCCTTCATCATTTGGTAAGCCCGTTCCCAGAAATGGTAATTGTCCCAGTCGGCCTGTTCATTATCGGCTTCCGACAAATCGCCTTTTTTAACCCCGTATTTTTTTGCACAAGCTGTATTTAAATAGATTTCGTGGGTAGAGCGTTGCCAGATTATTGTGGGCACATCGCCGGTAACTTTGTCGAGGTCTTTTAACGTAAGTACGCCGTGCCACGATTTATGATATCCCCAGATTAAAACGGTCTTGGTTTTGTCTTTTTTCGAGTCGATTATCTCTTTTACTGCTTTTAGGTAGTTCTCTTTTCCGCTAACTCCCGGGTATGTTTTATGCGGCATTCGCCATTCGTGGGGCGCAACAATGTCGTTGGCAAGAATAAAAGCACCAATAGAAACCGGATGTGCATGTGGTTCTATAAAACCAGGCATCATGGTTTCGCCGTGCAGGTCGTGTTTTTTTGCTTTCCCTTCAAATTGTTTAAAAGCTTCGTCTTTCGAGCCAACAAAAATAATTTTGCCTTCGCGTTGTACAACGGCTTCTACATATTCGGGCGCATCGCCTTCCATTGTAATAATGTCGCCACCATAATAGATGGTTTGCTGTAGTTTATAAGGTTCTGCAACTGCTTTTTCTTTCGAGTCTTTTTTCAATTGGTTGCAGCTAAACAGAGTTGCAACAATAATTGTTAACAGCATAATTTTTTTCATAATGTGTGTTTTTTTAATAGTTTAAAACCAAATTTAACCGGATTACTCTTTGTTCTTTTTCTTTGTGAGAGTTTTTCCGGTTATAAATCCTAATCCAAACGGAATAAAAAGGATTGCAATGAGTATCAGTAAAACATAAAATAAAATATCTTTTACCATGGCGTGTAGTTCAACCATGGCAGTTTTAACCAACTTGTTCGATGTTTTGTCGAAGTCTTCCATTATTGCTTCCCGCTCAACACCCAGGCTGTCGCGAAAATGTGCTAATTCGCTGGTTGCAATTACCATTAACGAATCGAATTTTTCATTTAGATTATGCGAGAAAACCGCAATGTCGCGGTGCATTACAATAGCATCTTCCTGCATAGTTCGGCCGCTGTTTCGTAGTACAACAATTAACTCTTCGAACTGCTTATTAAAATCGTCGGCCATTTTTTGAATATCCAGCGAATCGATGTTCGACTGTTTTAATAGTTTTTCGCCACTCCATTGCGTCTCGCGCATGGTTTGTTCTGTGCCAATTGCCATGCGTGTCGAAAACTCGGATATAGCTTGTGGCAATGTTCCGTTGTTTATAATTATCAGGCTGTCGGGAATATTCTGGTACCGATACCAATCGTTAAAAACTGTTTCTCTGTAAAACTGAGAAGATACAATAGGCTCGTTTTTACGGATACTATCGACAAATGTTTGTGCATCGTTGTATTTTTCATGAAATGTATTTACCGCGATGGTATCTATTCTATTTAAAAGGCGTTGGCTGGCTTCTGTTGCAATGGGTTGCGAGTTCCCAAATAATCCGGCGCCGGCACCCTCATTCAAATAGTCGGTCATTAATGCTGTCAGAATCCAGGTGTCTAAGAGAGCAATTTCTGGGTAGGTTTGAAAAATAGTGTTTTTTGCTGCCTGCGAAGCATTTATTTTCCAGGCGAGTGCATTCAGTTGTATCTCTTTTTCCAATTCACTATTCATTATAGAATCGGAGGCAACCATTACTTCATGAAAAAAGGTGATACCAAAATTATGTACATCCAAACGGGTTTTTAACAATTCGGGTTCGAGCGGTGTTGTTTCCGATTCAATATTAAACTTTAACAGCGAACACCCGCTGAAAAGTAAAAAAATAGATACAATCAAAAACAGGCTTCTTAAAAAACCTCGTTTGTATAAATACATATTTGTTTATTTGTCTTTGTCTTTGTTTTTCCTCTTTTTCCCCAGCACCTGTACTTTTGCCTTTTTCGAAATAAGAATATTTCCTGCCGAATCATACTCTAATTCAATATGTTGTAGCTTTGTGTCTTTCCCCGGCAAATCGAATGCAAACGAACTCATTCCTTTGTTTAAAATGCCAATACCTTTTGCATCGTACGATTTTTTTGTGCCGTCAGTCATTGTTACATGCACATGTTTTAGTTTTAATGTACCTTGAATACATTTAATCTTAATTTTCGACACATTTCTTTTTTCGCCTTTTGGCGAAATTTTATCTATATCGCTTTTAAACGATGCCGTTTTTTCGGCAATTACAATCCAGCCATCTTCTGTTTGTGCATGCAATTGTGTAAAAGCTGCAACTAAAATAATACCGGCTATTAATAATCCTCTTTTCATTTTGCTCTGTTTTTATAAATATAATTTTATTTAATTTTTCCACCACTGTATAAATTAACGCCAACGTGGGGGTGAACTCTCGGACCGTTTGGTCCCCAGTTAACATCGACACCTGCATTTGTACCCCAATGCATATTTGCGCAACCTGCCAACAATGCCAGGCTAAAAACTACGAAAAGCATCACAACTATTTTTTTCATTTTATTCTTCATGATTTTTATATTTAGCGATTAGTTAATTGGCCATTCTTGAATTGTAAATTGTGCACCCTGTGGGTCGAGCAAAACAGCAACACTTCCTTTTCTAATGTCTGCATTCGGTTCTAACATAACGTGTGCACCGGCTTTTTTTGCTTTCTCCATAACTGCGTTAACATCGCTTACCCGAATGTAAGGCATCCATGCACTTCTTGCTCCTTCAACAGGATTCCCCAACACACCGCAATATTTCTTTTTGTCTTTTTCGAATACGAAATAGGGTGCTTTCGATCCTAAAATGCTTTTGCCTGAGAATTTAAATAAGTCTTCGTAATATTTTATCGATCCTTCCATGTCAGTTGTCCAAAGCTCGTTCCAAAGCCAGGTATTTATTGCAGGTTCTGAAAAGTCGGGGTCGCCCCCTTCGGCATATAAAAATGCCACCATTGCTCCTTGTGGGTCTTGAACAAGGGCTGTTTTTCCGCGCCCTTTAAAATTTACCGTTTTAAAAACAGTTTTTCCGCCCTGCATTTCATTGTAGTTTACTGCTGCATCGACATCGGGAACCGAAACCGAGCTAACCCATTCGCCAACTGTACCATATCTGTCGGCCAGTTTAAATATTCCGCCAATTGCTTTGCCGTTTGCACTGATAACGTAATAACTGGTTTCTCCCGAGCCAAGTGTTTCAAATTTCCACCCAAAAACTTTCGAGTAAAAGTCCATCGATGCCGACGGGTCAGGTGATGCCAAGTCGTGCCATACAAATTGTCCGGTATGATGATTTCCGGTAGGAGATTGGGTTACCGGAGGATAAGAGATGCCGGTAATGCACGATGTTACAATTAGACCGGCAATTACCAAAGTTCCAAAAAATCGAATAATGAGTGTTTTCATAATAAAAGTTTAATAAATTAATTACATGAAATTTCTTAAAAAGTTTCGTTTACATTTAAAAAGAGTCCTTGCGCTCCATAATTCCCCCATGCATAATCTAAAGTAACATTTGTTCGCGATGTCTTGTTCATCATAAATCGCAAACCCAGGCCATAACCGGGGTCGATGTTTTTGAAGAGATTTATGTTTGCTGCTTTGTTGCTTGCGGTAGTTAGATTTACAAAAGCCACTGCTCCCATAAAATCGGGATTCTTTTTAGTGCCCAATAAATGTACGCGGTATTCTGCTTCGGTGTACATCAGGTTTTCGCCCCTGAACCGGCCTTGTGTATATCCGCGTCCCGAGCGGCCAAATTGGTCCCAGCCCACTGCCGGCAAATCCATATACGGCATGTTTCCCGATGTTTGAAAATTTCCATAAATCCAAATTGCCAGCATGTGGCTTGGTTGCGGTTTTTTCGATAGGTTAAAATAGTCGCGGTATTCGAGCCACAAATTGGTTGAGTTTTTTGAACTTCCTAAAAATTTCGGGTTCATTCTGAAAGTTATTAACGCATATCTGCCTTTGTATGGTGTTGCTGCATTGTCGCGGCTGTCGTACATGGCATTGATTGAGACACCTGATAATATATACTTTTCAGAATTGAAATCATTATCAATACTGTATCCGTAATGGCTTGTAATAACGGGAGGAACGGTATCTAAATTCAACAGATTATCTTTTATTTTGAAGTGGTAATCGAAATGTATTCCTGCTCCTACATAAAAATTTTGCTGCACTTTTTTAAAAAAAGTTTCGTGAAACCTGATGTATTGAAACTGCATTAATTGCGCATCGGGTACCGGTGCCGAGAATATCCCGTCTTCATATTCGTACCCGCTGCCGGGTGCCAGTTTTGCCGATTGAGGCCCAGTTCCTAATCCAAATGTGGGTTGAGAGGTGTTGAAGTACCGCCAGTCGCCAAGTAAAATCCACTCATCTTCGGGCAAATACACATTTGTTTTAAACGTAAACATTAACTGTTTTTTTGTTGAATAAGTCATTGTTCCCAACGATGTTGACATTCGGGTTGTTGAAGGGTCGCCGGTAAACATACTTGTTGAAGCGGCTAAGCCATACATTACCCCAAAGGTTGGATTAACAGCAATTACAGGTAACGGAGAAAAATAAATTTTACCTTTTTGCGGGCCACTGTTTGTTTCCTGAGTGAATCC
>WGCT01000455.1 GCA_015493625.1 Draconibacterium sp.
GTTGTACGGTTGCCAAAGTAGTAGTTAAAGTAAGCTTCAATGTTGCGGCCAAAGAAGAACAACACCAGCATATTTACAATTAAATGCGACCAGTTGGCATGAATAAAAGCGTGCGAGATTAACCGGTAGTACTCTTTTTCGTGAATAATTTTTGCAGCATTAAACTGTAACTTCACCATCAGCTCCCGGTTTTGGAAAGCTATGTACGAAATAAAGGAAGTAACACCAATAATAAACCAAGTAATCATATTCTTTTAATGTAATATTTTATAAACCATCTCCTTTAGCAATTCGCCGCTGCTTACCAACCCCGATGCGCCAAGACCCTTGCTTTTCATATCGTATTCGCGCAAAATGCCAATAATTTCAAACAGCTTTGTGGGCGAGTAATTTCTCGATGCTGCGGCATAATCTTTTACAAAATAAGGGTGTACTCCAATTTGCGAAGAGACATAATACTTCGATTTGTTTGTTAAAAAGTGGTATTTAAACAAACTCGAGAAATACTTGTACAACGATGTTAACAGAGGTTGAAAAGGATGCGCTTTTTCGTTAACAGCAAAATAGTTAATAATTCGATTCGCTTTTAGTGCATTCTTCATACCCAGTGCATTTTGAAGCTCGAAATTATTGTAATCTTTACTAATACCAATGTTTTTTTCGATGTGCTCGGGCGTAATCTTATCGGTATCTTTTACGGCAATTATTAGCTTATCTAACTCTTTTGCCACTTTGCCCAACTCGGTTCCTAAATAAGCGGTTAGAATTTGAGCTGCCTGAGGCGTAATTTTAAAATTGTGGTTTTCTAAATAGCCATCGATCCATTTGGGGAGTTGGGATTCGTAAACATCTTTCGATGTAAAAATAACTCCGTTCTTTTTTATCGATTTTGCCAGCTTTGTTCGCGAATCGAGAGTTTTATATTTGTAATTCAATACCAATATTGTAGAAGCAAGAGGTTTCTCGGTGTACGAAAACAGCGTCTCTAATTTTGCCAGACTTTGGGCTTCTTTAACAATAATTACCTGCCGGTTTGCCATCATTGGGAAACGCATACAACTTTCGGCAATTGTAAGAACATTCGAATCTTTTCCGTAAAAAATTGTTTGATTAAAACCACGTTCGGCTTCGGGAAGTACATTGTTTTCAATAAAATTCGAAATCTCGTCGATGTAATAAGGTTCTTTGCCTTGTAACAAATATATTGGGTGATAAATCCCTTTTTTCAGGTTCTCGAATAGCTCTTTATATTCCATATTAAAATCTGAGGTGTTTTACCGAAAGTCCGTTGTTTTTAACTTCGAACAGGGCATTAATTCCTGCTTCAATATGTATTTCAACAAATCTTGTCGATACTCTTTTGTCGCTGGCAGTTGTTTTTACTCCGGTAGAAATCATGGGTTGGTCGGAAACTAAAAGGAGTGCTCCGGTAGGTATTTGGTTAATAAACCCTACTGTAAACAGTGTTGCTGTTTCCATATCTATTGCCATTGCACGGGTTTTCCCCAGATATTTCTTAAACCGTTCGTCGTATTCCCAAACACGGCGGTTGGTGGTGTAAACCACACCGGTCCAGTAGTCGTGTTCCGAATTGCGTAAAATATGCGAAACGGCACGTTGCAAATTAAATGCCGGCAGTGCCGGAACTTCGGGGGGTAAATAGTCGTCGGAGGTTCCTTCGCTTCTTATTGCCGCAATGGGCAGTATTAGGTCGCCCAGTTTGTTTTTACGCTTTAGGCCGCCGCATTTTCCCAAAAACAGAACGCCGCGTGGGTGTATTGCACTTAGTAAATCCATTACTGTTGCAGCGTTGGGGCTACCCATCCCAAAATTAATTATGGTAATTCCTTCGGCGGTTGCACTTGGCATATTTTTGTCGCTTCCATCTATTTTAACGCTAAAACGTTGTGCAAATCTATCAACATAATCCTGAAAATTGGTAAGCAAAATGTATTTGCCAAACTCATCGAGTTGTTTGCCCGTATAGCGTGGCAACCAGTTTTCAACAATGTCCTTTTTTGTTTTCATACCCGGTTTATTTTTATCTTTGAACAAATAAAAAAAGATTTCGTTCAAGGTTCGACACAAATATACTCAATCCATTTAGGTTTTAGGGAATTTTGAAAATGTTATTTTTTCTCTTTAACAAGGCAAATAATTCAAGTATAGCCGTAGTTATAGTTGAATTATTTGCCGACGGAAAAGGGAAAAAGAACGATACAAAAACCCGAAAAGCTATGTGGTTTGAGTTTATATATTTTTACTTTGCGGCAGCTAAGACGATTTACATTTGCTTTATAATTAACTATGCAAAAGCTAAATTTACCTGAGTACAGTTTTCGTTTAAAAAAGGAGAGGGGCAAACAACTAATTTTCGATTTAATTCGGAAGAAATTTGTGGTTTTAACTCCCGAAGAGTGGGTGCGCCAGAACTTTATTCAATACTTAGTTTCAGAAAAAAACTATCCGAGAAATTTAATGGCGGTTGAGAAACAGGTGAAAGTAAATGGCAAACAGCGACGGTTTGATTTGCTTGTTTACTCGCGTAACGGGCAACCACGTTTAATTGTTGAATTTAAAGCTCCCGGTGTAAAAATTACACAAGATGCATTCGATCAGGTAGTTCGGTATAATATGGCATTGCGGGTCGATAAAGTTATTGTTTCTAATGGGTTGCAACATTTTGCCTGTACTATCGATTATAAAAAAAATAGCTTTTTTTATTTAAAAGAGATTCCGGAATATACACCATCTGTTTAGCTTTTCGCGAGAAACTAAATGGATTGAGTATTTGTTGCATATTGTGGCGCAACTAAATGGCGGTATTCATTTTAAACTAAAATGCGTAATAAACACCAGTATAAATTCCTATACGATAGGGGCGAAAATCGACCTCAGGATTGTTGTTAATTGAGTTAAAATAGTAGTTCAGGCGTGGTTCAATAGCAACCGAAATGTGCTTGCCGAGCGCATAATTCATTCCTATTCCGGCAGCTCCCGAGAGGTTAACCTCCGAGATATTTTGAGTACTGCCAACATTTTGTACTCCGTAATTGTTGTCGATGTATGCATTATTTCCTACCACAATCCCGGTGTTTATGCCGCCTACTAAATCAATTCCAAATTTTGTGTCGAGTATGCGAAAACGAAGCAACAGCGGTATTTCAATAAAATTGAAAACCTGCGAAAATTCTCCTTCGGTAACCATTGTGCCGGGGGCAATCATACTTTTTGTTTCGGCATTTGTTGTAATTTCGGCCCCTTTGGGTGTGGCATCGAGTGCAACAATTCCGGCATTCCCGTTCATTAAAATTGTTCCGTTATTAATATTCACTGCGTTACTGAATGTTGGTGCCGACACTCGACCTACGGCATCCATCGCAAAATCTTTATTGCTCGAATAATAGTTGCTGCCAACATCGTTGTTTGCGGCAAATAAGTTTGTTGATGTGGCCGATTTTTGTCCGTTTTGTGCATAATAAACACCGCTTTCAATACTAAATCGCTTACCGGTTTTGTATTGAAGGGCAAAACCACCACCGATATTTGTATTGCCGGTTTCGCCCGAATACGACATATTTTGTGCATAACTTTCGGAATGGTTAACAATCTGCGATGAATATCCGGGTGAAACATTGAGTCCCATTTTCCACCTTCTGTTTTCGAACTTATCTGTTTTTTTTGATGCAACATTTGCAGCTATCAACATTTTGTCAGTATTGGTTAATGCAAATTCATTGGGTTCGGCTGCTTGTTTTGCAAGCGAAATTTCGGTATTTAAAGCATTAAAACGAATCTCTTTCCGGTTTATCTTAGCAAACTTCAGTTGTTTTTCTCTTGCAGGGGGTAAATCCTCTTTGTATAATGAATTTTTTGCTACTGTATTCGGGGTGGGCAAAACAGGTATTTGTTTTTGAGAATTGCCACTGTTTTCCCCCTTTTTATTGCTTTGAGTTTGAGTTGTATTTTCGCCAATCAGCTCTTTTGGTTGAATCTCTTTTTCTTTTGAACGAGTTTTAGTGGTTACTACAGTGTTAATTCCGGGGGTTTGTTGTTGTGCTGTAATTTGACTGTTGGATTGGGTTGAATGGTTAAAATACCAACCTGCAAGCATCGCAAGAAGAACTACTGCCGCTGCTGCAATCCATCTGGTAAAAGCCATGCGTTTATTCCGATTTTCAGCAGCAAGTTGCCCCTGCACATTCTCCCAAATATGCGGTGGTGGTGTTACCGAAAAACCCTCGAGTTTCTCTTTTACTGCTTTGTCTATCTTTTTTATCTCCTTCATTTTGTCTCTGCTTCGCGGTAAAGGTTTTTCACTTTACGTTGTAATATTTCTCTGGCGCGCGCAAGATTCGATTTCGATGTTCCTTCCGAAATATTCATCTCTTTGCTAATCTCTTTATGCCCCATCCCTTCCATAACAAAAAGGTTAAAAACCATCCGGTAACGGGGAGGTAATTCCTGAATTAATCCAATAAGTTCCTGTACCGATATTTCATCTAAAATATCATTCGAAAAAACGTTCGACTCGTAAATTTCAATATCTTCTACCGGATACATAAAGTGCTGTTTTCTGTATTTTTCTATCGATACATTAACCATTATTCGCCGCATCCAACCTTCGAAAGAACCTTTGTGTTTGAATTTGTCGATGTATTTAAAAACCTTAATAAACCCCTCCTGCAAATTGTCTTCGGCTTCGGCACTATCGGTAGCATATCGCAAGCATACACCAAACATTTTTGGTGCAAAAAGCTCGTACAATTTAGCCTGCGCCCATGCTTTCCCGGCAACACACTCCTCTATTATTTCTTTTAGGTCTTCCAAATCTTTATGCAAAGGTTTGCTCAAAAGTACGGATAAATTTTGCTTTCAAAACCTAAAAATACGGCACTTTGCTTTTTCGGTGTTAATAATTCAAATCACACAATAGATGCAATTTTTTTTAAAATGGTTGCGTTTAAATAAAAAAGAGTGCGAAAAAGTTACGCAACCTTTGGGATTTTAATATCGTCTGTTTAAAATAAGTACCTTTGTTAAATAGTTAAAACCATAAACAATGAAAAAATCACTATTCCTTTTCATCGTAGTGCTGTTCGTGGCACAAATCTCATGTCAGCAGGAAACGATAAAACCGGCTGAAAAGAAAATCATAAATCTCGACGAGAAATCGGCACAATTGGTTGAGTCGGATAATACTTTTGGCCTGAAGCTTTTTAAAGAGGTGAGAGAAATGAGTAATAAGGAGAATATTATGATTTCGCCTTTCAGCGTTTCAATTGCCTTGGGCATGACATATAACGGAGCCGCCGGTGACACAAAAACGGAGATTGCAAAAGTGCTTCAATTGAATGGATTAACGCCTGAACAGATAAATAATTCGTATGAAACGCTTATTAAGGCACTTAAATCGCTCGACAAAGATGTGGTTTTCGAGATTGCAAATGCAATTTATTATAGAACCGGTTTTGATGTAAAACAGCCGTTTTTAGATATAAACAGCAACTACTACGATGCAGAGGTAAATAGTTTAAACTTTAATTTGCCTTCGGCACTTGCCGAAATTAATGGTTGGGTAAACGAGAAAACCCACCAAAAAATTCCAAAAATTTTAGAAAAACTATCCCCGGGAGCAAGAATGGTTTTGTTAAATGCCATCTACTTTAATGGTATTTGGGCTGTTAAATTCGATAAAACAGGAACAAAACTGCGCCCTTTTTATAAAAACGACGGTACAAATAACGATGTGGCAATGATGCACAAAGAGAGTAAATTTGAATATACGTTAAATGAACTTTTCGATGCGGTAAAATTGCCCTATGGCAACGGCCAGTACAACATGATTGTAATGCGCCCTGCAGAGGGGAAAACGTCGCACGATATTATTAATCAGTTAACCGCTGAAACATGGCAAAAGTTAACCGAAGAGTTTGTTCCGGTTAAACATGTGTTTGTTTCTATGCCACGCTTTAAATTTTCGTTCGATATTGGATTGAAAGAGGTACTTGAAAAAATGGAAATGGTAAAAGCTTTTGATAAACAGAAAGCTGATTTTTCGAATATTAGCGATGACGATTTATACATTAGCAATGTTATTCATAAATCGTTTATCGATGTAAACGAAACCGGAACCGAAGCAGCAGCAGTTACTGCTGTTGTTTTTACTACAACAAGTGCCGGTTGGGAGGAGGAAAAGAAAATCTATTTCAATGTGAATAAACCTTTTGTTTTTGCCATTACCGAGAAAGATACCGGTGCTATTTTATTTATTGGCGAAGTTCAGAATCCGGAGTATGAGTTGTAATGTTTTTTGCCAATAAAAAAGGTGTTTATTTTTAAAATAAACACCTTTTTTATTGAGTATTAGTTCTCTTATTTTAAGATACTATACGACAAGCCTACTGCAAATACAAGAGTAGATTTTCCATAAGTCTCTTTGTAAGGCCCCACGTCAGGGTCGGTAAAAGTTACCTCTTTGTCGAAATAGAAAGTATTGGAAACACCGGCGTCTAAAACTAATCTTTCGCCAAGTCCCCACTCAATTCCGGCAGCCGGAGTAAACGAAGGAAGCGAATAGCTAAAATCGCTTTGGTAACTATCGGCAACTTTCATATCGGCATACAATGCACCAACACTAAAGGCAAAATTATCGGATACATTATATTGCAATCCTAAACCGGTATCAAATCCATTTCCATCAACTTCTCTATGGCTTTTGTCTCTTACATTTAAGCCCCAGTCGACACCCTTGTTTAAATACATGTTGTACGAGAACTGAACTTCCAGTTTTTTAACTCCCCGATAACCAACTCCAACTGAGATGAATCCGGGAACATCGCTGTTAACATCTGCACCGTCGGGGAAAAGCCCCAAATCATCTTTTTTAGTTTTGTTTTTTAACGTCATATACGTTTTATGTTCGTATTTAATACCAATATTCCAGTCTTCGTTTGGCGATATATTAATGCCAATAATAGGTGTAATTCCTGCTCCGGTTTGTTCTACATCAACTTCTTTGTCGCCAAGTTGATCTCCTGTTTCGGTAAGAGAAGTAGCAACTCCTGCAAGTTTTTTCGAGGTTGCATCGTAGGTGTCTCCGGCAGTTTTAAATGTACCTTGAATGTTTTTAATTGGCATGGCATTAATATTTTCCTGAGGAATTCCAAGCAATTTTAATCCGCCTTCGATTTGTGCACGTTCCGTGGCAGTAATTTTTCCAGCACCTTCTAACTGTTGGAGGTTGTAATCGCCCCCACCACCATCAATAATCGGTTGTACTTGTTGTGCGCCACCGTAATAAATATTTGCCGCTCCGGCAGCTTGTTGCGAAATGGCATTAACTTCGCCCGAGGTTTGGTTTAGCCAACCAGAAGCAGGATGCATTTGCCCGGCAACCTGAAGCTGAATATCTTTTATGCTTCCTTTGTAAGCATTAACTGAGGGCATGTATCTTACACCACCAAATACCGAGAATACTTCACTAATTTTATAGGTAGCTCCCACTTGAATTCCCCAAAAAATTGAACTTCCCTGAAAATACAAATCTGCATCGTAACCGGTAACATCGTAATTGTCGCTAATCTGTTTTAGCCCTGCTAATCCGGGAACAACCTTCGAAATAGGAATTTCGAACGATGGTAATCCGCGTTCAAATTCTGCAGCACCACCACCCCCAATTGGTCCGAAACCCATAGAAAATGCCCAATTGTTTTTTTTGTAAACAGCAAAAGCTGATGGAAAAACAGGAGCGGTTACTTTTGCTTCGTAATTTCCATCATTTAAAAACGGAAACCCACTATTAACGGTTTTGGTTTGAAAAACCGATTGGTTATTAAAGGCAAAGTGCCAGCCGTTCTGAAGTTTTATTAAACCAGCAGGGTTAAAATAAACTGCATCGATACCCAACGAAGCATTTCGCGACATCATTCGGATAAACTGCGCGCTCTGGTTGGTGTTTGTTAACAAACCACTCGAAAATGCCATACCGGCAAGCATAGTAAAGGCAATTAGAAATGTTAGTTT
>WGCT01000456.1 GCA_015493625.1 Draconibacterium sp.
GTATTGTCGTGGGTAAGAATTAAATCGGGTTTTCTGAAAACAATCTCTCCTGTATTCGCTTTCAGAATTTTTTCCACAAAAGTTTTTCCAGCCATTTTATTTTATTTTAAAAGTGTTGAAAATATATTTTTTCAATCGCCCTATTACTAACCTGCAATATGTATAATGCAGACCAACTCTGTTTGCTCTCATTTCAACCCAACAGTCCTCCTTTTTTATAAATCTGCATTTGAACTTTTGAAAATGGGTTAATAAAAATTTGCTTTCCGGTTTCGGTGTTTTGAATACAACCCGTTTTAAAATTAATCTTCACCCAGTCGCGATTTATCAATTCCAACTCCGATAAATCGGTGTACGTTAACACGGGGAATGCTGCATTAATTGCATTCCGCTCGTAAATTGCCCCAAACGATTTTGCAAGAATGGCCTGATTCTTCAGCGACTTAAAACAATCGACCGCCTGCTGGCGCGAGCTTCCAGCACCGAAATTCTTACCCGTAATAATTATATCTCCGGGCCTCGATTTTTTCGCGTAATCCTCCCAGCCTTTCAAGTTTCCAAACGTGTGTTGCCCCATTTCGTTAATGTCGGTTACCGAGAGGTGCTGGTTATGAAATATCATGTCGGTATCGATATTGTCCTCGTTAATAATCCACACTTTCCCCTCAATTACAGTTGGCACATTGCTCTTGGGTTCACTCTTTTTAGTTGTATGAAGCTCCTTATTTTTCGGAATAAAAACAGCGGGTTTTTCGGGAATAGCACTTTCGGTAGTTATGTATCCTGCAATTGCCGAAGCTGTTGCTGTGGCCGGCGAAGCGAGAAAAACATCGCCTTTTCCCTGCTTGCCTGCAAAGTTCCGGTTGCCGGTGCTAACAGTTACTTCGCCCGGTCCGTTCTGCCCAATTTGCCCGGCGGCACAGCCGGCACAACCGGCATTCCCTACTAACACCCCGGCATCTTTAAAAATCTTCACAATACCTTCGTCGAGACACTGACGCCAGACTTCGTCGGTAGCAGGAACAATTTTCAAAACCACTCCCGGAGCTATTTTTTTCCCTTTCAGAATTTTTGCAGCCACACGCATATCTTCAATTCTGCCGTTTGTACAGCTTCCAATAAACGATGAATCGATTTTTACCCCTTTCACCTCAGCAACATTTTTCACATCGTGAGGTTTCCCCGGCATCGAAATCTGCGGTTGAATGGCGGTAAGGTCAAATTCAAAAACTTGCTCATAATTTGCTACATCATCGGCAAAAACAGGCGTAACTTTTTTCCCCGAACGCTTCTCCGAGAATTGAATTATCTCTGCTGAAGGAGGAATAAGAAGTGCAATTGCACCCATTTCTGTAGCCATCGACGAGATGGTTATCCTGTCGCTCAGCGATAATTTTTCAACCGGATTGCCGGATAGCTCAACCGAATAGCCGAGCAACGAATTCGCGCCAAACTTTCGCAGCAGTGCCAACACCAAATCCTTGGCATAAACACCCGCCTGTATTTCGCCCGTTAAATTAATTTTTACCGATTTTGGCACTTTAAACCAAACTGTTCCGTTTGCCCAGGCAGCCGCAATATCGCGGTCGCCCATTCCCTGTCCAAACCCTCCAATTGCACCGAGAATATTCGCATGAGAATCGGTTGAGACCATTGTACTCCCGGGAACTGCCAGCCCCTCGTCGATGGCGAGGTGGGTGCCAATTCCCGAATTTATATCGTACACTTCAATCTGGTTGTTTCGGGCAAACAACCGGCAAGCTTGCTGATTTGCAGCATATTTTTGGTCGGAGCCGGTTGGATTACAATCGAAAGTAAACCATGTTTTTTTTGGGTTCGAAACGGCAAGTTGGTTATCAACCAAATTTTTCACCACGTTTGCTCCTCCAAAATCGCGGGCCAGACGCACATCAATCTGCACGTCTAAAATCTCACCCGGAGCCACTTTTTTCTTTCCCGAATGATTTGCCAGTATCTTTTCAATAATCGTCATAATTCAAAAAAATTAAATTTCCAATCGATTTTTAAAAGGTAGAAATGTCATAAAATCGGCATGATGCACGAGGTACGCCTCGGTGGTACGTTTTACCATGTCGCCCTCGCCGGCGTGGGTTGCAATAATATGGCAAACCTCTGGTGGCACACCACACTCCTCGGCCAAAGCAACTCCCGAAAACGGGTGGCGTAAATATTTTCCATAATCTCCCTGAACGGCACTTCCATTTTCATCTAAAACATACTCCAGCAGTTTCCCGACATCGGCAAGAATTGCACCTGCAATCAACACATCCATATTTACAGGCAGCTCCTCTTTGAAAAATTCGCCAACTTTTCGGCCTGCATCGCGAACAATATGTACCACCGCCCGTTTGTGTGCCATAAACGAGACCTTCAAGTCGGGGCCACAGAGCAATGTAAACGGAATGCGGTTTAAATCGTCAGCCGACAAAACACTCCGTTGCAAAGCCAACTGCCAGGTTTTGGCTGTCTTTTCTCTCAATTCATCGTTGGTAATCCAATCCAACTCCGGCCACAATTCAAAAACATTTTCCATCACTTTTAAATTTTATATTAACCCAATTTTGCAATAATTGCATCGGCCATTTGCCGGGTTGTGGCAGCACCATTTTCAATCGCCTCTTGGCTGCCGGTCATTTTTTTCATATCGTAGGTTTGTACACTTCCCTCTTCAATCACTTCGGCAACTGCCTTCCTTATTTTTCCGGCAAAACCCTGCTCGTCAATATAGTCGAGCATCATGCAAGCCGATTCAATCATGGCAATCGGGTTTACAATCGACTTCGGGAAACCGGCATATTTTGGTGCCGAGCCGTGTGCGGGTTCAAAAACGCCGATGCCGGTTTCGGGATTTACCTGTGCCGAGCAGGCAAAACCGAGTCCACCAATTAACCCCGCAAAACCATCGGAGACAATATCGCCAAACATATTTCCGGCAACAATTACCCCGTAGTTTTCCGGATTTTTTGTGAGCCACATCATCTGCGCGTCAATGTTGGTATTCCACAGCTCTATTCCGGGGAATTCAGCGTCGCGGATTTCGCGCGCCATTTTATACATCATCCCCGATGTTTCGCGAATTACATTTGGTTTTTCGCAAACCGTAACCGACTTGTATCCGTACTTTTTAGCGTGACCAAAAGCAGCCTTCAGAATGCGGGAGGTAGCTTTTTTCGTAAAAATACGCGTTGAAACAGAGAGCTCTTCAACAGGAACATCGCCAAAATTTTTAACGAACCGCGGATGCGTAAGCAGTGCTTCGTAAACCTTTTTCGGCGGATTGCTCCACTCTACTCCCCCATACAGACCCTCAGTATTTTGCCTGAAAATTGCCACATCAACATCAGGTTCTTCGATGGTATTATTTGCCCCCCGGCGGATAAAATTAAGTGGATTACCTTTGTAAGTGCGGCACGGTCGCAGGCAAATATCGAGGTTAAAATGCTGACGCAGTGCAACAATGGGACTTGAATAAACCAGTCCTTTCTCTTTGAGGTGCGGGGCAAGTTCGTTAAAAGCCTCCTCCTTGGGTTTCGATGTGATTGCACCAAAAAGCGCAATTTTGTGTTCCTCAATGATCTGAATTGTGCGATTGGGAAGTGGGTCTCCCTCGTTGCACCAAAATTCCCAGCCAATGTCGCCTTCAACATAATCGGCCTCAAAACCAACGGCTTTAAGAACACGAATTGCCTCTTCGAGAACGGTTCTTCCAATTCCATCGCCGGGCAGTGTTACAATTGTTCGTTTCATAATTATGAGTTTAAGTTTTATCGTTAATTTCTACCTGTTTTATGGAGTCGATTACAGTTCCATCGACCCATTTTACCACTCCAATAATTTTATCGGAGAGTGTCGGTCTTTCAGGTTTACCACAAATTCTCTCTGCCTCCTCTTTAAGTTCCTGAATAGTTTTCACCGGCAAATTTGTTCGTTTTGCCTTGTCAATTAAATCGGTACGTTTCGGATTAATTGCAATGCCGCGCTCGGTTACAATTACGTCAATTAATTCACCGGGGCCGCAGAGTGTTGTAACCTCATCGACAACAACCGGAATGCGGTCGCGGAATAGTGGAACGGGAAGAATGACGCATTTCGAAAAGAGGCAGTTCTGCCAACCCCCAATTCCGTGCAACATGTATCCATCGGAGTGAGTTACTACATTGGCATTAAAATTCAAATCTACTTCAGTGGCTCCCAGAATTACCACATCAACCAATTGTGCAAAATTTCCTTTGCCGTGGTAATTGTAACTTGTAAAAGGACTGGTATTTACATGGTTTGCATTTTCGCGCATGGAACGAACGCCTTCGAGGTCGAAAGTTTGTCCGTCGAGGATGTAATCGGTGAGTCCCTCTTCGAGCATTTTTACCGCGTACTTGTTGCTGCCGGCCCTGATAAAACGCGCCTTTCTTCCGGTTTTTCGCAAGATATCCTGAAAATACAATCCTATGGAAAGCGATGTTCCGCCGGCCCCTACTTGAAACGAGAAACCGTCGTAAATCAATCCGGTGGCCTCGCAAAACTCTGCTGTTAATCGTGCAATATAAAGTCTGTCGGGGCTTTTGGTAATTCGTGTTGTGCCGGAGACAATTTTTTCGGGAATCCCAATCTTTTCAACCTGCACCACATAATCGACATAATTACCCTGAATTTGCCAAGGGACACACGGGAACGGCACCAGATTGTCGGTTGCCACAATTACCTTTTCGGCATATTGCGAATCGGCAAGTGCAAACCCTAGCAACCCACAAGCTGCTTCGCCACGGTCGCCGGTTGCATTACCAAAGAAATCGGCAGTTGGCGCAGCAATTACCGCAATGTCTATTTTCACCTCACCGTCCTGAATGGCCTGGTATCGCCCGCCGTGCGAGCGTAAAACTGCCATTCCCTTCATTTTCCCTTCGGAAGCAAATTTCCCAAGTGGTCCGTTCATACTTCCCTCGATATGATGAATTGTGCCATCTTCGAGATAGGGAATTAAATGCTCGTGACAAGGAAATGATGCCGAAGGAAACCAGACCAGGTCTTTTACACCCAACGTTTTGGCAATATCAAAAACCTGATTGGCAATTAAATCGCCATTGCGAAAATGGTGGTGTGTCGAGATAGTCATTCCATCGGTCAGCCCCGCTTTTACCAACGCAGCTTTTAACGAAGAGACGAGTTTGTTCCCGTCGGCAGGAAAATCGGCACACGATGAGATTGCGGGGCCATATTTTTTGGCGGTTGGTTTGTATTTTTCCACCCCTTTGAAAGGAGTTGTCTCCCTGCCATTTACAACTTCAGGAACCCATCGTCCGGCAGCATTTTGTATCAGTTTAGTTTTCATACGAAACCCTCCACCTTTTTTCAATTAATCCAAAAGCCAACGCATCGTTAACTGTTTTCAGCGCCCTTTTTACCACAGGCAGGTCAACCATTTTCGAACCGATTGCAACCACTGCCCTGCCCTCTTTTTTCGCTTTCTCGAAAGCAAGCACTATTTTTTGTGCCTTTTTTATCTCTTTTTCTGATGGCGAAAACCCGCGGTTAACCCACTCCACCTGCACCGGATGAATACATCCCATTCCGGCAAAACCCATTGCTTTCGACTCGTGGGCAGCATTCAAAACTTTTTCGTCATTTTCGAAATCGGAGAATACCGAATCGATGGGCTGAATTCCGGCGGCATGCGCAGCATTTACTATACGGCTGCGGGCATAAAACGACTCGGTTGCCGGTGTTGTGCGCTGCACGCCAAGGTCGGCAGTGTAATCTTCGAGACCGATTGCCAGCGAAACAATATTTGGCGAGGCAGTTGCAATTTGATATGCATTTTCAACACCAAGAGCACTTTCGATTATCGGCATCAAAAAAACAGGATTCCTGCTGACCGAAATCTGCTGAATCTTTTCAGCAACCTGAATGACCTGTTCCGGCAACTCACATTTCGGAATTAAAACAGTGTGCACATTGCAGGGAACAATGTATTCGAGGTCAGTCAACCCTGCCGGAAGCTGATTGATGCGCACCATTCGTTCGGCTCCTTTAAAATCGATTAGGCACAGTGCGTTACGAACGAGAATACGCGCCTCCTCCTTTTTCTCCGGCGACACGGAATCTTCCAAATCGAGAATTATGGCATCGCTACCGTAAATTCCTGCATTAATCATCATTTTCGGATTATTGCCCGGAATGTAAAGCCGCGAACGCCGGTAACGATTTCCCGGAATAGTGTATTGGTTTTCGGGCAGCAAATTGAAGATAAACTGCTTGCTGCTCCCCGAATATTTTTGAAAAGCATGCTCTAACCGTGCGGCAAGTGCAAACGATAAAGCACCCGAGTCTTCAACCAAAACTTCAACGCCATTTAACTCATAAAAAGCCAACATTTTTTGCACAAGCTCTTCAATCGATTTTCCAAAAAGAGCTTTTACCTTACTTTTTAGTACAATTTTATTGGGTGAACCGGATTGGCTTGTTACTTCAACAAAACAATCGGCACGAACAACATCACCCCTTTTGCCGGATGAACCCTTCATTTTTAAAATTTTATGAATCCTGATTCAAATTCTACGCAGTAGCAGGTTTTATTGAAAAAACCTGTACGGAGAGGACAGAAGAACAATGGATTAGAAAGTGTTGCAAAGCTGCAACTAATGCGAAACAGAATCATCGTCGAGACACTCGGGCATCCCAAGGTAAAAGAAAACCGGACATTGATACGATTGAATCATGTTTCGAATTTAGGAAAAGTTATAGAATTTTGTACTATTGTAAATGTTTTTTTAACCGGCAGGTTCTATAAAATTGAATTAACAATATTCTTTACTTCTAAAAAATCATTTGTATTTTGCACCTATTAAATACAACCATATGGAAACAACAAAAAAAATCTATGTATTCCTTATTATCGTTACAATAGTTGTGGTTCTTATTTACGCACAATCGATAATTATTCCGTTTATTCTTGCTGTACTTTTCTGGGTGCTCATTCGCGTCATTAAAAAAATTCTGACGAAAATAAAGTTTATTAGCAAATGGCCCAAATGGTTACTCACACTGTTTTCTTCGTTGCTTATTCTCAGTTTTCTGGCACTTACAGTTCAAATGATTACGGTTAATATTCAAGAGTTGTCGGAAACACTTCCTGTTTACGAAGCAAACATTTCCCGAATTGCAAATGCGATTAATAAGCAATTCAACATCGATTTATTTTCAATTTTAACCGAACATGCGAAAAATATGAATTTTGGCGTTTTGCTTTCTTCGTTGCTTTCGGCACTCACTGCTCTTTTTGGAAATACATTTACCGTGTTGCTCTATTTGGCATTTATTCTTTTAGAGGAGCCCATTTTCCCTCAAAAGCTAAAAGCGATGTACCCCGACAAGAAGAAATATAACCATGTAAAGGCGCTGGTTAATAAAATAGACCATTCGATTGGCCGCTACATTGCACTTAAAACATTAACAAGTCTTTTAACCGGTTTTCTAAGCTATTTTGCGCTTCTATTAATTGGTATCGATGCACCATTATTTTGGGCATTCCTTATTTTTGTATTGAATTTTATTCCTACCGTTGGCTCGCTTATTGCCACAGGATTTCCGGTTATTTTTGCCGTTCTTCAGTTTGGCGAATTTATGCCCGGGTTTTTAGTTATGGGAATTGTGGGAGCAATTCAAATGGTTATAGGGAACTTTATCGAACCAAGACTAATGGGAAATACCCTAAATATAAGCCCTTTGGTTGTATTCTTAACCCTTGCCATTTGGGGCGTAATTGGAGGAATAATTGGGATGCTTCTAAGTGTACCCATTACCGTTATTATCATTATTATCATGTCAGAATTTCCAAGTACTCGCCCGTTTGCCGTTTTGTTAAGTCAGCAAGGAACACTAAACGACTAATTGTATTATAAAACTATTCAGAATGAAAAATACTCCTCTAAAATATGTTGTATTGCTTCTGTTTTTATGGAATGTTGCAGGACTACATGCTCAAACAAAAATAATTTTTGATACCGATATTGGTGGTGATGCCGATGATTTGGGAGCTTTAGTTATGCTTCATAATTTTATTGAAAGCGGCGACTGCGACCTCCTCGCCATAATGAATTGGGGAACCGACAAATACGCTGTTCCGACAATCGATGCAATTAACAGGTTTTACCTTCACCCCAACATTCCAATCGGAACAAGGAAAGATAAATTAACAACTTCCGACTTACAATACAACAAAGTAATTGCCAAAAACTTCGAACATAAATTAACCTACGACGATGTGCCCGATGCCACGCAGCTGTATCGTAAAATTTTAGCAGCAAGCGAAGATACAAGTGTTACTATTGTTGCCGTTGGACCGTTGTTAAATATTAAACGACTAATCGTATCTCAACCCGATTCGAACTCGCCCTTAAACGGATTAGAGTTAATTTCAAAAAAAGTTAAAGAGTTTGTAATTATGGGAGGCCACTTTCCAAAAGGGAAAAACGAATGGAATTTTAACGGGAATATGCCGGGCATTACAAAATTTGTGATTGAACACCTAGAAACACCTATTGTTTTCTCGGGATTTGAATTGGGCGAGCAGATAAAAACGGCTGAAGTATTTAATGAAATTGACAAAAACACGCCGCTGTATCAAGGGTTTCTTTACTACAGCGGACACGCTCCATGGATAAAAGCAAAGTTTAACGGTGCAATTCTACCCAATTCGTCGTTCGACCAAACAGCAGTTTTATACGCTGTAATTGGTGGCGTTGGAACATATTGGAAAAAAATTGAAGGAGGGAAATGTGTAGTTGAAGAGAATGGGGACAACCACTGGGCAAAGAGAGAGAAATCGAATCACGCTTACCTTAAATTAAAAGAGTCGCCCAAAAAGATGGCTCAAATTATTGATGCCGTTATGTTGAACCGGTTTAAATAGAGAGTTTACGAAGAAACAAGTAAACACACAAACTACTCAATCCATCTTTTTGCAGGCAAATCAATTTCATTCCAGAATGATACGATTTGAGCGAGATTGGTTACTGTTTGCGTTTGCAAACCAAATACTCGACACTATATTTACCACCCCCAAAAACGACCAAACTGCCAAGCATCAGCATATAATAAAAAGGAATCTCAAAGCCGTTATTTCCTGCTTCGAAACCATTCCCGATATGAACAGTAAAAATAGCCACCAGCATAACAACTATCAGAGGTAACGATATAATTCGAGTTCCCAGGCCGAGCAATAGAAAAATTACTCCGGCAACTTCGGTAATACCGGCTAAATAGGCATTTAGGTACGGAAACGGGTATCCCATACTTTCAAACCAGCTGCCAATGGCATGAATATCGTTCCATTTCATTTTGGCCGGCACATAAAATCCATACGCTAATGTTAAGCGCAGAAGTAACAAAATAAGATTGTCGAGTTTGCCCGCAATTGTGCGTAGCTTTTCCATTAATGTTTTCATAGCATTTTAATTTTATATGATTAATACTTTGTGAAGTTCAAGATAAGTCTGTTTTTCAGCAGAATAACAGAGAATTTTAAATTTTTAGTGACCCTAAAACAAAACCCCGTGCTTTTAACTCATCCAGAAATTTGAACACTTTTGTTTGCAACATTTTTAAATCGTTTATACCAAACAGATAGAGAATATCGTTTAAAATCTCTTCCAACGTTTTTTCTTCTGCCGAAATGTTTTCAATTAAAAAGGCAAATAGAATCGACAGATTTGAAAATTGCACTCGCCCCGTCTCCTTTTCGCGAAAAAGAAGCAAGAAATAGTTCCCCTTTTTATCTACAGCATCAAAAGGTTTTTCCATATGAACGGGGTATTCGAGTTTTATAATTTTGTGTTCCGGATTAACGGCAATTTTACTTTGCAATAAAATTGTTGTGCTAATATTTGCCGGATATTCAATATCTTCCATCATATAAACCTCCACCTCCATCCACTCGAAACGGAGCAGATCGTTTAAAAACGGAAGTGTGAATTTTTCGCCATAATTTTCGGCCTCACAAAAATCGACAAATTCATTTGGCATTCTCCACACTTGCGGGTCGCTGCATTTATGTGAGCTGAAAAAAGTATAAACCATTTCGTCCCAAATTTTGCTATCGATGTATTGAAATGCAATGGGAAAAGTTGTTTCAAGTGCATCTTTAAATCCATTAAAAACCAATCGCCGATAGTGAGGAAGACGCTCTGGTACTGCTCCCAAAATAGATATCTCTTTCCCGTTCCGACAGTACTCTACAAATTTGTTTTGCTGGTTATATGTTTCTGTTTTCAATAACATTGTTTGTCTCCCATTTTTTGTTCATAATAACTTCGAGGCTGCTTAACTCGCGTTGTAACTCGTTTAATTCGGGGATATTAAAATCGCGTTCCAATAAAACCGGAACAGGTTCAACTCTCTCCAGTGTCCATTCAAACAGTTCGTAAACCGGGTCGATAATTGCTTCGCCGTGCGTGTCGATAATTAAATCGTCGGCAACTTTTGTATGCCCCGCCATGTGGATGTATTGGATTTTATCGAGAGGTAAATTACCGATAAACTCTTTTGCATTGTAGTTGTGATTAAATGCATTCACAAAAACATTATTTACATCGAGCAGCATTTTACAGCCTGCCTCTTCAACAATAGCCGAAATAAAAGTTGCTTCGTCCATTTCGGCAGCCACAGGGGTGTAATACGATACATTTTCGATGGCAATTTGCCGACCTAAATAATCCTGAACCTGACGAATACGCTGTGCTACATGCTTAATTGCATCTTCGCGAAACGGAATAGGCAACAGGTCGTATAAATGGGCGTTATCGCATTTCGAAAAGCTTAAATGTTCCGAATAAATTTCGATGTCATAATCGGTAAGAAACTGCTTTATATTTTTCAGAAATTTCATATCCAACTCTTCGGGACTGCCTATTGATAACGAGAGCCCGTGACTTGTAATCGAATGCATTTCGGCAAGTTGTTTCAACTGTCTTTTCCAATATCCGCCAATGTTCATCCAGTTCTCGGGGGCAAGTTCAACAAATCCCGGATGAATGGCCGAGCCCGAAAGAAACTCTTCCGCAAATTCTTTTCTAAATCCAATTCCTGCTTTCATTTTTTTCTGATTATGAAGTTGTTTAATTCCTATCGTTCGCCGAAGTTTTAAACAGTTAATATTCAACATTTCGTTTTTATCTTGTCTCCCAAATGCTCCGAGGAGTCTCTTTGAGAGATTTCCCTTGCAATAAAAGTCGAACAATCTGGAATAATTTGAAATGCGTTTAAAAAAGAGAAGAGGAAAAATTCCTCTTCTCACAAACCCCTATTAATTATTCAACACCACATTTCCCTTCTCCACATTTCATCTCTTTACTTTTCGATTCGGCTTTTTTTGCTTCAGCTTTTTTATCTTTTCCTCCACATTTTCCCTCGCCGCATTTCATCTCCTTGCTTTTCGATTCAGCCTTTTTTGTTTTGGCTTTTTCATCTTTACCGCCACATTTCCCTTCTCCACATTTTCCCTCACCGCACTTGGCCTCAGCTTTTTTACTTTCGGCTTTTGTTGTTGTTTTTTCGCCACATTTGGCTTCCAAATTAAACGGACTTGCAGCTGTGTGGAGAATTTCGGTGCGAACTTCGGCTCCCGAACCAAGTGCATTGTATTCGAATAAACTCGATGAATTTGGCATTGCGCTAAGTGCTGATACACTTAATAAGGCTCCCGCTACTAATGTTCCTTTAATCAGATTTACTTTTTTTTCGTTTTTCATGATATTAAATTTTTAAATGAATAAATTTCAATTTTTATTAAGATTAATTTCGAATAACAAGACGGAGCTATTCAGAAAACCTTACAGAAAAACAAAAGATAAATCCTATTTCTTGTTAATGTGCTGTTTTACAGCTGATTCTATTTGCGATTTTTTTTCTTCAGAAAGACTTTCTTCAGAAATAAGGTGGTCGTTTTTAATGAAATCGGTTAACGATTGGTCGATAATTTTATTTTGGTGGTCGAATTCGTGGCACGATTTACACATCATTAAATGAAGCTTTAACTGAATACTTTGCACAAACGACAGCTTTTTAAAACTCTTTATTGAGCTATAAAAAGTAGCCTGTTTACACGTAAGCATTATTTTGTACATTAAATCTTTCATCTGATTCTAATTGTTTATTTTCAAAGGTATCATACGGAACTCGCCATTAATCATTCCCCTGTGTGATAAATATTATCATGCTCGTTTCATTGTTTTTTATTTATTAAGCCAACGTTTTTCGAGACAACCACGTAATTGCAACTTCGCACGATGTATAATCGTCCATAAATTAGACGGAGTAATATTTAGTTCCTTGCAAATATCCTTCGAAGGCAAATCCTCAATAGTTTTCAAATTAAAAACTTTTTCCCACATTTCGGGCAGTAACGAAAGACAAAGTATTAAAAATTCCATAAACTCCTTTCGTTCCAATATTTTATCAGCCGAGATATTCCAGTTTTCCGGCGATGCCTCGTTGTTCCATTGTCCTCCCGGGTTAAAAAAGTTACTAAAGAAAGAGTCGTCGTCGGCTTCAATAACCGTACTACTCTGTTTTATTTCGTGGTTTGTTTTTTTTCTGAAATGGTCGATAATTTTATTTCGCAATATATTGTACAACCACGATTTTTCCGGGCAATCGCGCCTGAAATTACTGAGCGATTTTAGTCCCGACAGAAAAGTTTCCTGAACCAAATCTTCTGCAACTTCACGATTTTTCACCCTGTAAATTGCAAAACGAAAAAACTCGTCGGAGAATTGGTCGACCCAAAGTGAAGGGTCGCAAGCATATTTTTTATTTTCTGCCACGGGTTGAAGGTAGGCAGTTTGCGGTTGAATTGCAAACAATTATTTGCGATGAGAAACGGGTTATAAACTTATGATTAGATTAAAATTACTTCTGTTCAGTTTTCTTTTTTCGGGCAACCAAAATAACTCCGCAAATTACCAACGAAGCTCCCAAAATTGTAATGGCCGAAAAATGTTCGTGCGCTACCCACGACACATTTAATGCCGTTAAAATGCCCATTGTAATAAATGTAATTATCGGGTTAATAATAATTATTATACTAACCGTGCTGGCATTTGTATATTTCAGCGCTTCGGCCAGTGCTGTATAGGCAATAAAAGTATTTGCACCCAAAAACACCAGCAACAACCACCAAAGCCAATTAAGTTGAAGCAGCGGGGCAAGATGAATAAACGGGAAATAGACAATTATAGGAAAGGCAAAAAGAAATAGGTTAAGACTTTCGGTGGGGTAATTTGCAACCAATTTCTTTTGCAAAGCCGCGTATGTTGCCCAGGCGAGTGCAGCTGTTAATGTTATAATTACTCCAAAATTATAGTTTTTATTATTCCCAATAAAGACCGAAAGCTGGTCGTGATAAAAAAATGAGAGTCCTAAAATAGCAATGGCAAATCCTACAATTTGCAGCCGGGTAATTTTCTCTTTAAAAAAAACAAATCCCGAAATGGCCAGCATAATTGGCCCTGTTTGTATAAAAAGTTGTGCGTTACTTGGCGTTGTGTAATGTATTCCTAACAT
>WGCT01000457.1 GCA_015493625.1 Draconibacterium sp.
ATTAGAATAAAGAATTTTATTCCTACGGAGCCAACACAAGACACAAAAAATAAGAACCAGGAATTAGGAACCAGGAACCAGGAACTATTATTTTTAAACTCTCCTCTATAAGTTTATCCTGTTTACCGAAATTTAATGTAAATTGTAAATCATTGAATTTACATTTGGTTTAATAACGGTAAACAATGATTCAAAAAATCGTAATAATTGATGGGAGTCCCAATCCTAATCAATACAGGTTAACAAATTTTCTTGCTGATTTAGAGGCGTGTTTAAGTGCGTCGGACTATAAGGTAACCACACATTTGCTTTCCAGAAAAAAGATAAAAACGTGCGTGGGGTGTTGGAATTGTTGGGTGAAAACACCTGGTATTTGCAGGCACAACGACGATGCACCTGAAATATTAAAAGATATTATAAATGCCGATTTGGTTATTTATGCTTCGCCAATGATTTTGGGAATGTTGTCGGCCGAGTTAAAAATATTTCAAGACCGCACCATTCCGCTTATACATCCGTATATCGAAATAAAAGATGGTGTTAGTCATCATAAAAAACGGTACCCAAAATATCCCGAATCGGCGGTTTTACTTGAAAAGAGCGATGCCGAAAGCGAAGAAGTTTTAACTACAAAAGAGATTTTTAACCGGATTTCATCGAATTATCATTCCGAGTTAAAATTTTTTAAATTCATAGAGAAATCCAATACAAAAGAGATTTGCCATGCAATTAGTACTATTTAATGGGTCGCCACGTGGTAAAACTTCCAATACTAAAGTTTTGCTCAATCAATTCGAAAAAGGTTTTAAAGCCGGTGGGGGTGAGGTAACCTCTACAAACTATCTGCTTCGACAAAAACATCTAACAGAACAGGTTGCGGCATTTAAAAGTGCCGACGTTATTTTCCTTGCATTTCCATTGTATGTTTTTTCGGTGCCCGGAATTGTAAAACAGTTTATTGAGGCGATTGGCGAATTCGATGGATGCGGAAAGAAAATATTTTTCCTTATCCAATCAGGATTTCCGGAGGCATGCCAGAGCGATAGCGCAAAAAAACAGATGGAGAATCTGGCAAAACGGTGGAAGATGGAAAATCTTGGAGTGATAGTAAAACCGGGAGCCGAAGGTGTTCGATTAATGCCTGCAATAATGACAAAAAAGCTTTTTAAACAGCTGAACGCTTTGGGAATACAGTTGGCAAAAAATGGAAAACTAAACGAGGAAAATTTAAAGAATATTGCTACTCCCTACCGGCATTCAAAATCGAGAATTACAATTTATCGATTGTTGCAAAAAACAGGCTTGTCAAATTTGTATTGGAATATGAGTTTGAAAAAAAATAAAGCTTACGAACGGCGTTTCGATGCTCCTTATTTTTAGTAGTTGGTTTTAATAATTGTGCTTTTGTATAGTTCTAATAATCAAAAAATACAAAATGATGCTGGCTGTGCTAAATAGCTGTATCTCCGCTGTCTGTTTTTTCTTGTGTCTCTTGTCTTACAAAGAGATTCCTACAGAATAAAAATCTATTACTGTTATTAATGGTTCGGTACATTTTTATAAACATCTCATAAACAGAGAATTACAAGACATAAAGTGATTGTCGTAATTTATTAAAAATCAGACCTTTGCGGCTTTGCGAGAAACAAAAATTTAACGAAGTATTGTTAATAATATTGAACTCTTAGTTTTGCATCGGTAAGAATACCTTTTTTTACTATTGCATTTTCAATAATATCAACAATATCATCGTCGGAAAACGAAGCACGATTTAAAACCATGTCAAAATTATCCTGATTATAGTTGTCGTCTTTAAATGCATTTCTAAATGTAACACGTTCTTTTTCTACCCGGTGAATAAACTCAATTGCATTGTCTCTGTTTAAGTCTTTTTTTTCTTGCACTGCCTTTATTCTATATTCCATGGGAGCAATTAGTCTGATATGAAAAGCATTTTTTATGTCGTTGGTAACAATATGTCCGGCTCGCCCTACAATAATGGCAAATCCCTCAACAGCACACGAGCGAATAATGTCTTTTACCGTATTGGTTATACGCCGCTCGCTCTTAAAGTTGCGGTTGTTAAATGCTTTTATAATCTCTTCGAATGTGTACTTGTCCGACTCGGTAAAAACACGAATGACATGTTCTGTGTCCATCTCCAGTTCGTTTGCACTTTTCTGAAAAATCTCTTTACTCAGCACTCGCCAATCGTCTAAAAAACGTTGTTCGTTTAATCGACAAGCAATTTTTTTGGCAAGTTTAATTCCTCCACAACCAACTTCTCGCGAAATTGTAATAACCGGTCCTGCAGTGGCCAGTCTGCCTTTTTCAAAAGGATCTTCTTTTTTAAGGCGCCTGTTCAGATAATTCATTAACTCGTTGCCCATAATTTCTATTTTTTAGATTATGACAATTGTACGATATTACTCTTGTTTAGGTTTTAAAACAGGCTGTTAAAAAAAGACAAATAGTGTTACAGGTTATTAA